>DATKQA010000380.1:0-2092 GCA_035523835.1 Candidatus Sulfotelmatobacter sp. | reverse complement strand
GAGCTTCATGAACACGTCGTGGGCGGTGCGATACAAAAGCTCGCCCTGCTCGGTCAGGATCAGGCCGCGGGCGTGGCGATGAAACAGCGAGACCGAGAGCTCCTGTTCGAGCGCACTCACCTGGCGCGAGACCGCCGATTGCGACAGTCCGAGCTGCTCGCCGGCATGGGTGAAGCTGCCCGCTTCGGCGGCGGCGTGAAATACTTTTAGCTTATCCCAATCCATTGCATGTACTTTCTTCTCTTCCCGATGGCGGGAGAGCGAATAATCATTCCGCGGCCGCGCGATGCAGCGTGCTGGCCGCGAGAAAACGCTCGGCTTCCAGCGCCGCCATGCAGCCGAGCCCGGCGGCGGTGACGGCCTGCCGATAGACCTCGTCGGCGACGTCGCCGGCGGCGAACAGCCCCGGCACCGACGTCGCGGTCGAGTGCGGCGCCGTCTCGATATAGCCGGAAGGCTTCATGCGCACCTGGCCGGCAACCAGCTCGGTCGCCGGCGAATGGCCGATGGCGATGAAGATGCCGTCGACTTTGCGTTCGGTGACCGCGCCGGTTTTGACGTTCTGCAGATGCGCGTGGGTGACCTTCAAGGGATCGGGCGTGCCGGCAACGTCATGCAGCACGCTGTCCCAGAGCACGTCGATCTTCGGGTGCTTGAACAGCCGGTCCTGCAGGATCTTCTCGGCGCGCAGATGGTCGCGCCGGTGCACCAGCGTGACCTTGGCGGCGAAATTGGTGAGGAACAGCGCTTCCTCCACCGCGGTGTTGCCGCCGCCGATGACCAGCACCTCCTTGCCGCGATAGAAAAAGCCGTCGCAGGTCGCACAGGCGGAAACGCCATAGCCGCGAAATTTCTGCTCGCCGGGCAGGTCGAGCCAGCGCGCCTGGGCGCCGGTGGCGAGGATCAGCGCTTCGGCGAAATAGACATCGCCGGAATCGCAGTCGATGCGGAACGGGCGGCGCGCCAGGTCGACCTTGCCGACATGGTCGGCGACGAGCTTGGTGCCGACATGGGCCGCCTGCTTCTGCATCTGCTCCATCAGCCAGGGGCCCTGGATGACGTCGGCATAGCCGGGATAGTTCTCGACGTCGGTGGTGACGGTGAGCTGGCCGCCGGGCGCCATCCCCTGGATCAGGATCGGATCGAGCATGGCGCGGGCCGCATAGATTCCGGCGGTGTAGCCGGCCGGCCCGGAGCCGATGATGACGACCTTGGCGTGGGTGGTGTTGGACACCGGTCCATCTCGATCGTTAGGGCAGGTCGTTGCGCGGCGACCGTGCCGGAAAAAGCCCGCGAAACCGGCGATTTCGGACTTCGCGCGACTGAAAAATGCCCGAGCCCCGGCCCTTTTTGCCGCGCTTAAACCCTCAGCCGGACCCTTATTTAGGGATTCGGCCGAGCCATGCAAGATACGCAACCCACCATACCCACAAGCACAAGGGGAAGGCGGTGCTGCGGTCCGGCTGGGGTGGCGCGGCCGCGGGAGGCTTTGACGGAGTTGAAGCGTTGCCGACGGCGGGTCGCGGCGCCGGTTATTTCCACTCGACCTTCATGACCTCGTAGGCCTTGGCGCCGCCGGGCGTGACCACCTCGACCTGGGCGCCCTTCTTCTTGCCGACCAGCGCGCGCGCGAGCGGCGAGGTGATGGAAATCTTGCCCTTCCTGGCGTCGGCCTCCGGCTCGCCGACGATCTGCCACACCATCTTTTTCTCGGTGTCCTCGTCGACCAGCGTGACGGTGGCGCCGAAGGTTATGGTTTCGCCGGACAGTTTCGACACGTCGATGACTTCGGCGCGCGCCAGCTTGTCCTCGAGCTCGGCGATGCGGCCCTCGTTGAGCGACTGCGATTCCTTGGCCGCGTGATATTCGGCATTTTCCGAAAGATCGCCGTGGGTGCGCGCGTCGGTGATTTGCTGGATGATGCGCGGCCGCTCCACCTGCTGGCAGTGCTTCAGCTCGGTTTCCAATGCGGAATAGCCCGCCGCCGTCATCGGAATCTTATCCATCGGTCTCAAGCCTCCAAAACCTCAAGCCGCAGAGACAAAAATCCAGTCGCGGGCCGCAAGCTTTGCCGGGCCACGCGACACGAAAG
>DATKQA010000379.1:0-2828 GCA_035523835.1 Candidatus Sulfotelmatobacter sp. | reverse complement strand
CGCCTCGGCGTCGATCTTCATGGCGCCGCCCGGCCCGGCCGTGGTGGTCAGGGTCTTCAGGGCGAAGGTGACGGTCTTCTTGCTGACGCCGTCGCGATAGGTGACGACCACGTTCTTGAGCGAGACATTATCGAAGTTCGGCAGTTGCAGCCTGCCGCCGGAGGGCGTTGTGGCAGCCGGCGGCGGTGCCGGTGTCGCGGTCGCGAGCGCCCAATTGGCCTGCCCCTTGGCATTGGTTTCGAGCAGCACGTCGACATCCTGCAGCACCAGGCGCGAGACATTGACCGTGCCGCCGAAAATCAGCGGCAGCACGTCCACCTCGGCCGAGAGCGAGCCGAGCCTGGCCATGTCCGGCCGCGAGCCCCAGTCGGCATTGGCGAAGGCGACGTCCTTCACGCTCAGCGCCGGCGAAGGCAGGAATACGAGTTTCAGGTCGCCGCCGATGGTGAGCTTGCGCCCCGTCGCCTGCTGCACCTGGTCGGCGATCAGGCCCTTGTACTGGTTGAAGTCGATGCGCGACAGGACGATGACAACCGCCGCCACGGCCACGACGATGACGCCGACGACGGCCAACAGGATGTTCCTCAGACGCATGGCCCACCTCCAATGAGCGTCGCCGCGAGCGGCGCCAGGCTGGCGAAGTCGTCGATGACGCAATGGGCGCCGGCCTCAAGCAGGGCACCCGGGGCATGATAGCCCCAGGCGACGCCGATGGCGCGCACCCCGGCATTGGCCGCCATCTGCATGTCGTAGGTGGTGTCGCCGACCAGCAAGGTCTCGCCGGGGTCGGCGCCGACCTCGGCCATGGCGCGATGCAGCATCTCCGGATCCGGCTTGCCCCGCGCCACGTCGGCGGTCTGCACCGTGGCGAAATGCGGCAACAGGCCATGCGCCCCCAAGGTTGCATCGAGGCCGCGGCGCGATTTGCCGGTGGCGATGCCGAGAAGATAGCCGCCCGCCGCCAGGTCATGCAGCACCCGCGCCGCACCGGGATAGAGCGGTTCGCGATGGCCGGGATGCTGGCGCTGGGCGAAGAAGGCCTGGCGGTAGGCATCGGCCACGGCGTGGTGCCGCTCGTCCGGCAGCGCCGGCAGCAGCGCCGCGGCCATCACCGCCGGCGGCAGGCCGACCAGCGCCAGCACCGCGGCCGCCGCAGGGTCGGCGAGACCATGCGCCTGAAAGGCGGCGGTCATGGCCGCCACGATATGATGCTGGCTGTCCACCAGCGTGCCGTCGCAATCGAAAACGACCAGGCGAACCGGAGCACCTGCGGCCATGGGCGGACCTTGGCACAAGTGCCGCGGCCCGGCAAATCGCCGGACAGTCATCGGCCGGCCGATGATTGCGCCGGCCCGGGCGGCCGGCATAGGCTGACGGAAACCGGGCCCGCGCCCGGGAGGCACCCGATGAGCGATTCCTCCGGCGACCAACCCCTCACCCTGCTCGGCCGGCCGGTTGCGCTGCCGCAATCGCCGGACGAGGCCATCCTGGAGACGGTGCCGAACGCGCATCGCGACGCGGCCTACCTGGTGCGCTTCACCGCGCCGGAATTCACCTGCCTCTGCCCGATCACCGGCCAGCCGGACTTCGCCCACCTGGTCATCGACTATGTGCCGGACGCGCTGCTGGTGGAAAGCAAGTCGCTGAAGCTCTATCTCGGCTCGTTCCGCAATCACGGCGGCTTTCATGAGGCGACGACGATCGCCATCGCCAAGCGGCTGATCGACGCGCTGGAGCCGGTGTGGCTGCGCATCGGCGGCTACTGGTATCCGCGCGGCGGCATGCCGATCGATGTGTTCTACCAGACCGGCGCGCCGCCCGAGGCGATCTGGCTGCCGGAACCCGGGGTCCCGGCCTATCGCGGGCGGGGATAGATCGCTTATTCAAAGCGATGGAGACGCTTCCTCAGGTCAGATATCACCTTAATCCAGCGCGGCAAAAGGATCGCCGGCGGCAGCCTCGTCGAAGCCGAACAGGCGCCAGCTCTGACGCATGTGCGGCGGCAGCGGCGCGCTCACCGCCAGCGTGCCGCCGTCGGGATGCGGCAGGCTGATGGCGCGGGCATGCAGATGCAGCTTGCGGCTGATCTCGCCGCTGAGAAAGGCCGCCTCGCCGCCGTACTTGCCGTCGCCGACGATCGGCGTCCCGAGGTAGGCGCAATGGACGCGAAGCTGGTGGGTACGGCCGGTCTCGGGCAGCAGCGCCAGCCAGGCGGCCCGGCGGCCGGCGGTATCCAGGGTGGCATACCAGGTGACGGCGCGCTTGCCCGCGTCGCTGTCCTGCATCATGCGCTCGCCGCCCGGCCCTGCCGCCTTGGCCAGCGCCAGGTCGATGCGGCCGCGCTGCAGCTTGGGCACGCCGGCGACGAGCGCCCAATAGACTTTGCGCGTCGATTTGTGGCGAAAGGCCTCTGCCAGCTTGGCGGCAGCCTTGGCCGTGCGGCCGAGCAGCAGGACGCCCGAGGTGTCCTTGTCGAGCCGGTGCACCAGGCGTGGCCGTTCTTTGGCCTCGAAGCGCAGCGCGTCCAGCATGGCGTCCAGGTGATGTTCGAGCCTGGAACCGCCCTGGGTCGCAAGCCCCGGCGGCTTGTCGAGCACCAGCACGGCTTCGTCCTTGTGCAGCACCCGCCCGAGCAGGTCCGCGACATCGGCCTCGCGCAGCTTCGGCGCCGGCCGGGCGGCGCGCTCGGGCAGTTCGCCGAGCGGCGGGACGCGGATTTCCTGGCCGGCGGCGATCCGGTCGGCCGCCTTGGCCCGCGCCCCGTCGAGCCGCACCTGGCCGGTGCGCAGCAGCTTCTCCAGCCGCCCATGCGCCAGGGCCGGAAAATG
>DATKQA010000378.1:0-9296 GCA_035523835.1 Candidatus Sulfotelmatobacter sp. | reverse complement strand
TGGTGTCGCCCGAGCGGCTGCTGTTGGCCGTGCAGGCGGGCATGGTGGTGGTGCCGGGATCGGAGGGCGATTTCGGTGTGCTGCCCGGTCATGCGCCGATGATCTCGACGCTCCGGCCGGGCGCGATCGACGTCTATGAGGGCGACCGCATCGTCAATCGCATCTTTGTCGCCGGCGGTTTCTCGGAAGTCGCCAATGACCGGCTGACGGTGCTGGCGGAACAGGCGACGCTCTATGCCGAAGTCGACCGCGCTGCGCTTCCGGCCCGCATCCAGGCCGCCCGCGATGCCCTGGCGCAGGCCGGCGAGCACGAGGAAAAGCGCAACGCCGCCGAAGAGTTCCTGGTCTATCTCGAGCACATGGCGGAAACCAGCCAGCGGCCGATCGACGCCCCGGCCTGATCACAGCGCGCATTGTTGCAATTTCTTGTCGCCGGACTAACCTTAGGTGCATGGCCAAGCACTGGACGTTGGACGACATCCCCTGGGACGAGTTCGACCGCACCAAGGCGGACCCCGAACTGGTGCGCGCGGTTAAAGCCGCCGCCCTGGTCGAGCACAACTCCGGCGACTATGTGACCTATCTCTGCGGCGTCTTTGCCGACGACGCGGATTTCCAGGCGGCGGCCCGTGCCTGGGGCGGGGAAGAGGTGCAGCACGGCTTGGCGCTGGCACGCTGGGCGCGCTTGGCAGATCCCGACTGGGACTTCACGGCGGCGCTGCGTCACTTCAAGTCGATCTTCGGCCTGCCGTTGCAGGCCAGTGCATCGGTGCGCGGCAGCCGCACCGCGGAACTCATTGCCCGCTGCGTGGTCGAGGTCGGCACCAGTTCCTTCTACAGCGCCATCCGCGACGCGACCGACGAGCCGGTGCTGAAACTGGTCTGCGCCAAGATCGCCGGCGACGAGTTTCGCCACTACAAGCTCTTCTACGATCACATGCGGCGCTATCAGGTACAGCAGCGCCTCGGCCTGCCGCGCCGGCTGCGCGCCGCCTTCGGCCGCCTGACCGAAATTTCCGACGACGAGCTGGCCTCGGCCTATTTCGCCGCCAACTGCGGCGCCGAGCGCTACGACCGCGCCCGCCACGGCGCGGCCTATTCGGTGCGGGCCTTTCCGCTCTACCGCTTCGGCCATGTGCAGCGCGGCATCGGCATGGTGCTCAAGGCCTGCGACCTGAACCCGCAGGGCCGGCTGTCGCAATGGCTGGCGCGGCTGGCTTGGCGCTTCCTGCAATACCGGACCCATCGGCTCCGGCGGCTGGCGGCGTAGCCGCCAGCCTATTCGGCGACCTGCCGGCCTTCGGCCTCGGCAAGCATCTGCCGCAGCCAGCCATCGCAAAAAGCCGGGATGCGCTCGAAGCCCGGCTCGCCGAACAGGAAATGGCTGTGGCCGGGAAATTCGTGATAGGCGACGGCGCCGCGATAGAGCCGCGCCACGCTCTGCACCGTGCCGGGCGGCACCACCTTGTCCTCGCTGCCCACGGCGATCAGGATCGGACAGTCGACGGCACGGGCATTGACCGCCGAGGCGCGGGTGAAATCGAGCGGCCAATAGAGGATTTCGAACAACGCGCGGCCTGACTCGGGCACGAAGCGCGCGAAAATCTCGGACTGCGCGGCCGGCTCCAGCTTGTCGAGCGCATGGCTGGCGGCGACGCGGAAGCTTGGCCTGAGCGCGCGGGTCCAGAACGGACCGGCCGCCAGCAGGCCGAAGCGGGCCTCGATCTCGCTGCGGCTCAAGGACAAGACGCCCCAGGGCGGCGAAGGCGCCAGCAGCACCAGCGCTTCCGCCAGGCCCTCGGCCGCAAGCTTCTGGCAGATCAGGCCGCCCATCGAATGACCGACCAGCACCGGCGGTTCCGGCAGCGTGCGGATCAAGGCAGCGATGTCGGCCGCGTAGTCCTTGAGGCTGGTATCGCCGAGCCGGTCGAGCGGTGCGTCGGGGCCGTGGTGGCGCAGATCGGGCGCCAGGCAGCGCCAGCCGGCGCGGCGAAAATGCAGGGCGAAGGGTTCCCAGCACCAGCCGCCGACGAAGGCGCCGTGCACCAGCACCATGGTCCGGGTCATGCCGCTTTCGGCCTCGCTTGTTGCACGATCCCGGCACGCCCTAAGTCAGCAGATGACGGAACTCGCCCACCACGCGCTCGTAGAGCGCCCGCTTGAACGGCACGATCAGCCGCAGCATCTCGTCCGCCGCGGCCCAGCGCCAAGCTTCGAATTCGGGATGCGCGGTGGCGAGGTTGATGTCGCTGTCCCGGCCGCGAAAACGCAGCGCGAACCATTTCTGCTTCTGGCCGCGATAGCGGCCCTTCCACACCTTGTCGGCGATGTCCGCCGGCAGGTCGTAGGTCAGCCAGTCACAGCTCTCGGCGATGATGTCGGCCTTGTCGGTGCCGATCTCCTCGGCCAATTCCCGCAGCGCCGTCTGCCGCGGCTCCTCGCCGGGATCGATGCCGCCCTGCGGCATCTGCCAGGCCTCGGCGGTCTGGTCGAGGCGGCGGCCCACGAAGACCCGGCCGCGGCGATCGAGCAGCATCATGCCGACGCCCGGCCGATAGGGCCGCGACGCCAGGTCGGCGGTTGGACGCTTGGCTTTGCTCATCCCGGACCCTGTCGGTTGGCAATGGCGGAAATCGGTGCCAGCACGATACCACGGCTCGCCAGTCCCGGCGCCCAGGCGGCGATGCGCTCGATGGTGACGGGATAGGGATAGCCGATGCCAACAGCGGTTCCCGTCGCTGCGGCGATCCGCTCCAATTCCTCCAGCCGTGCATCGACGGCGCTGCGCGAGGCTTCATTGTCGAGGAAGCGATTGTTGATGGCTTCGGGCAGGCCCATGCTTCTCGCCAGTTCCGCCGCCACCGAGCGCGGCGAGGCCCGGCTGTCCAGGAACATCAGGCCGCGCTCCTTGATCGCCTGCAGCACCGGGCGCAAGTCGTTCGGTGAAATGGTGAATTTCGATCCCATGTAGTTGGTGACGCCAATATAGCCGGTGACGCGCCCGAGCAGCCATTCCAGCCGGTCGATATTGTCGGCTGCGGTCAGCGAGGTCAGCAGCGCGTTCGGCCCCGGGTCGTTCGCCGGATAGTCGAGCGGCTCCATGGGAAGCTGCAACATGACCTCGTGGCCGCCGGCGCGGGCGGCGGCAATCCAGCTTTGCAGGTTGCTGGCATAGGGGGCGAAGGCGAGCGTCACCGCGGACGGGAGCCGGCGGATCGCCGCGTTGGTGGCGGCGTCGCTCAATCCCATGTCGCCCAGCATGATGGCGATCCGCGGCCGGTTCTTGTCATCCTCGAACGGCCGGGCATAGACCTTCCAGGCCTGGCGCCCGTCGGGGGCAATGACCGGCAGCTCGCCGCGCGGTCCGCGCGCGACCAGGGCGGGATCGGGCACCGGGCCGAGGGCGATGCGCGGGCCGGTTTCGGCCGGCTTCGGCGGTGCCGGTGCGATCGGGCCGGGCGGCGCCGCGGCGGGAGCCGCCCTGGCGGTCGGCGCCGGCTCGACCGGCGAATCGCTCGGCGTCGGCACGGTTTTGGGCTCCGGCACACGGGATGGCGGGGAGGCCGGCGCGGCCGCCTCTTTCGGCGCTGCCGGCGCCGGTGCCACCGGCGCTGGTGCCGCCGGCGCTGATGCGGTCGGGGCTGGCGGTTCAGCCGTCGCCGTGGCCGTCGGCGGCGCGGGCTGCGATGCCGCCGGCGCAGGTTGCGGTTCCGCTACAGGTGGTGCCGGCTTCGGTGGCGGCGGCGCTTGCGGCGGCGGCAGGGCCACGACCACGGTGGCATTGATGCCTGCCTCCGCCGGGCCGGACGGCGCGGTGCGGGCCTTCCACCACAGCCAGCCGATCAGGGCCGCCAGCAGCAAGACAAGCACCAGCCCGCCCACCAGAGGGCCCCGGGCGGGCCTCCGCCGCATCGCCGCTCCCTGCCGGCCCGTCTCCGCGTCGGGCCCCGCGGATTCCGCCGGCGCGCCCGGCGCGGCCATCAGGGCCTGTTGACCGCCCTAAGCCAGGCGGCGGGCGCTTCAGTTGCCCGCGCGGGCACTGAACAGCGACACACCGCGCAGCAGATCGAGCGCCCGCTGCAACTGGTAATCGGCGGCGTCGGCATCGGCTTCCGTCGGCTTGCCCTTGGCCTTCTCGGTCGTCGAGGTCGGGCTGGCGCCGGCGGACGGCTGTCCCTTGCCGGCATCGGCACCCGGGCCCTTGCCCTTGGCGGCCGGTTCCTTGGCCGCCGGCGCGCCCGTACCGTTCTCGCCGCCGTCGTTCCGCAGATGACCGCGCAGGTCGGCCTCGCTGCGGAACTGCGGTTCATCGACAAGTTCCAGCTTGGCGACCGGCACGGTGATATCGGGCTGAATGCCTTCGGCCTGGATCGACCGGCCCGACGGCGTGTAGTAGCGCGCCGTGGTCAGGCGGAGCGCACCATAGCCCTGCAGCGGCATGATGGTCTGCACCGAACCCTTGCCGAACGAACGGGTGCCGAGCAGCACGGCGCGATGGTGGTCTTGCAGCGCGCCGGCGACGATTTCCGAGGCCGAAGCCGAGCCGCCGTTGATCAGCACCACGATCGGCTTGCCATCGGCAATGTCGCCCGGACGGGCGTTGAAGCGTTGCGCGTCCTCGGGGTGGCGGCCGCGGGTGGAGACGATCTCGCCATGGTCGAGGAAATCGTCCGACACGGCGATAGCCTGGTCGAGCAAGCCGCCGGGGTTGTTGCGCAAATCCAGCACGTAGCCCTGGACGTTATCGGCACCGATCTGCTTCTTGAGATCGGCGATCGCCCTCTGCAGGCCGCTGTCGGTCTGCTCGCTGAACGACGTGATGCGGATATAGCCGACGTTGCCTTCGCGGCGGGCGCGCACCGACTGCACCTTGATCTCGGCCCGCGTGAGCACGACATCGAATGGTTTTTCCTTGCCGGCGCGTTGAATCGTCAGGGTAATTTTCGAATTAACCGGACCGCGCATCTTCTCGACCGCCTCCTGCAGGGTCAGGCCCTGCACCTGCTGGCCGTCCAGTTGCACGATCAGATCGCCGGTCTGCAGTCCGGCCTTGGCCGCCGGCGTGTCGTCGATCGGCGACACCACCTTGACCAGGCCGTTCTCCATGGTGACTTCGATGCCGAGGCCGCCGAACTCGCCGCGGGTCTGCACCTGCATCTCACTATATTGCTTCTGGTTCATATAGCTCGAATGCGGGTCGAGCGATGCCAGCATGCCGTTGATCGCCGCTTCGACCATGTCGCTGTCGTTGACCGGTTCGACATAATCGTTGCGCACCCGTTCGAACACGTCGCCGAAAAGGTTGAGCTGCCGGTAGGTCTCGGAACTGGCCGCGCTGGGGCCACTATCGGGGACCGTGACCAGAGCTACGGTGCCGACCAAGGCGATCGCGGAGACCGCCCCGAGGAAGAAGTTACGCATTATCCACTGACCTTCCTTTCGCTTGCCGCCAACCATGGCAAGGGGTTGATCGGCTCGCCCTTGCGGCGCACTTCGACATAAAGAAGGGGCGGCGGGCCATTTTCGCCACCCATTTGCCCGACCGGTTCACCAGCCACGAGCGATTGTCCGACAGCGCCATCGATGCGGGCGAAGCCCGCCATGAGCGTATGATAGCCGTCCCCATGCTCGATGATCAAGAGATGCCCGTAGCCGCGGAACGGGCCGGCGAAGACGATTCGTCCGTCGGCCGGGGCAATAACCTCGGCATTTGGCCGAGTTTCGATGGTTATGCCCTTGCTGATCACGCCGTTGTTATTGGCCTGGCCGAACTGCGCCACCAGCCGACCCCGAGCCGGCAGGCCCGCCGGCATACCGGTCTTGCCGGCCTCGCCCGACTCCGGCGCCACGGGCGGCAGCTCGGCCAGGCGCTTGCGCGCCGCTTCGGCCTCCGCCTTGGCCTCGGCCTGGGCGCGGGCCTGCTCGGCGCTGCGCCGGCGCTCTTCCTCGGCCAGCTTGTCGACCAGGGCATGCAGATCCTTCGCCTGCTCGGCGAGCTTGGCCAGATGCTGGCTCTCGGCTTCCGCCTGGGTCGCCGCCTGCTGCTCGATGCGGGCCTTTTCCCGCAACAGCCGGTCCAGTCCGCGGCGTTCCCCATCCAGCTTGGCGATGGCCACGCCGAGGCGCTGCTGCTCTTCGCCAAGGCGGCGCCTGACGTCGGCGAGCGAGGCGAGTTCGCGCTTGAGCGCGTCGGCCCGCTGCTCGAGTTCGGGGACGATCTGGCCGAGCAGCATGGAGGAACGCAGCGTATCGATCGCCGAGTCGGGGCTGGCGATGAGCGCTTCCGGCGGCGTCCGCGTCAGGCGCGCGAGGGCGCTCAGGGTTGCCGCCAATTCGCCCCGCCGCCGTTCCAGATTGGCGGTTTTCTGCCGCTCGGTCGCGCGCAGGTCATCGAACTTGCCTTCGAGGTCGGCGACGGCGTCCTCCTGGGCCTGGGCCGCGGCGGCGGCACGCACCAGGCGCGCCTTGACATCGGCTACCTCGCTCCGCGCACGGGCGACGTCGGCGTCGAGCTTGTCATGCCGCGCCCGGGATTGTTCGAGCGACTGTTCGACCTGTTCGAGCTGCTGTTGCGGCGGCGCGTCGGCGGCGGTCGCCGTTGCCGAAAGGACGCAGACCGCGGCCAGCGCCAGCGCGCCGGCGCCGACCGCCCTATGCCGAGACACGGCGCTCCCGTTTGCCGCCGCCCGAGCCGCCGTCGCCATCCTCGATCAGGGATGCGCCGGTCATCTCGGCCGGCGTCGGCAGGCCGAGCACCGCCAGGAGGGTCGGCGCCACGTCGGCGAGCCGGCCGTCATGCAGGCTGACCGGATCGTTGCGTCCGGCGCCGCCGGCATTGATCAGGAGCGCCGGCACCGGGTTCGTGGTGTGGGCGGTATGCGCCTGCCCCGTGGCGGGATCGCGCATCATCTCGGCATTGCCATGGTCGGCGGTGATGAACAGGGCGCCGCCCGCTTTCACCACGGCATCGGCGACGCGGCCGAGGCAGCCGTCGACGGTCTCGACCGCGCGGGTCGCTGCCTCCAGGTCGCCGGTATGGCCGACCATGTCGGTATTGGCGTAGTTCACCACGATGAAATCAAACTCGCCGGAATCGATCGCCGCCACCAGCTTGTCGGTGACGGCCAGCGCGGACATCTCCGGCTGCAGGTCGTAGGTCGCGACCTTCGGCGAAGGGACGAGAATGCGGGTCTCGCCGGGAAACGGCTTCTCCTCGCCGCCGTTGAAGAAGAAGGTGACGTGCGCGTATTTCTCGGTCTCGGCGATGCGAAGCTGACGCAAGCCGGCATCGGCGATCACCTGGCCCATCATGTGGTCGAGCGATTGCGGCGGAAACAGCGCGCCGAGAAATTTCCTGAGATCCTCCGAATATTCGGTGAGGCCGAGCGCGGCGGCGAATTTCACCGTGCGCGCGCGGGCGAAGCCGTCGAAGCCGGGATCGAGCAGCGCATGCAGGATCTGCCGCACGCGGTCGGCGCGGAAATTCGCCATCAGGATGCCGTCGCCGTCCTGCATGCCGGCGTAACCGGGCAACACCGTCGGCAGGACGAACTCGTCCGAGAGATCGCGGCCATAGGCCTGCGCCACGGCGGCCAAGGCATCGGCCGCCTTCTCGCCCTCGGCCTCGACCAGGGCCCGGTAGGATTTCTCCACCCGCTCCCAGCGCTTGTCGCGGTCCATGGCGTAGTAGCGGCCGTGGACGGTGCCGATGCGGACGTGCTTCGCCTCGGCGGTCGCCGCCAGGAACTGGCGGATGAAACCTTCGGCGCTGCGCGGCGGGGCGTCGCGCCCGTCGAGGAAGGCATGTACCCAGACCTTGACGCCGCCGGCGCCGAGGTCGGCGGCCAGCGCCGCGATATGATCCTGGTGCGAATGCACCCCGCCCGGCGACAGCAGGCCCATGAGATGGACGGCGCCGCCGGCGGCCTTCACCTTGGCGACGAAATCGGCCAGCACCGGGCTCTTCAGCAGGCTGCCGTCGGCGATGGCGGCGTCGACCCGCTGCAGGTCCTGCACCACCACGCGGCCGGCGCCGAGATTCATGTGGCCGACTTCCGAATTGCCCATCTGGCCCTTGGGCAGGCCGACGTACTGTTCGGATGCCTGCAGATGCGCCATCGGCCACTTCTTGCACAGTCGGTCGAGATTCGGCTTCCGCGCGCGCCGGATGGCGTTGTCGTCGGTTGCCTCGGCGCGATAGCCCCAGCCATCGAGCACGCAGAGCACGACCGGCCGCTGGCGCAGCGCATGAGCTGGCATCACCATGCCGCCCTTATATAGGAAGCGGCGGGCTTTGTTGAGAAGCTTGCGCTGTCGCGGATCATTGGCTAGTCCCGATGATAGGGATGCCCCGATAGAATGGTGTGGGCGCGATAGAGTTGCTCGGCCAGCAGCGGCGGCACCAGCCGATGCGGCCAGGTCATGGCGCCGAGCGAAAGCACCAGATCGGCATCGTCGCGGAGCTTCGCCTGCAGCCCGTCGGCGCCGCCGATCAGAAAGGCGATGTCGCCGCGGCCCTGTTCGATCCAGGCGCCGAGCCGCTTGGCGAAATCGCGGCTCGACAGCGCCGCGCCGCGCTCGTCCAGCGCCACGGTGACGGCGCCTTTGGGGACGGCGCCTTGCAGCAGTGCCGCCTCGCGCGCCACGCGCTCGGGCGCGCCGAGCGGCCGCCGTTCCTCGAACGCCTTGAAGACCACCGGCCAGGGCAGGCGGGCGACATAGTCGGCGCAGAGCGCGGCGGCGGGATCACGGCGCGCCCGCCCGATGCAGAGGATGCTGATGCGCATGGTCGGTGCGCCGGTGCGGCGCCGTCACGCGCCGGCGGCGGCCTGTTCGGGCAATTCGCTCGACCACATCTTCTCCAGGCGATAGAAGCCGCGCACCTCGGGGCGGAAGATGTGCACGATGACATCGCCGGCGTCGATCAGGACCCAGTCGTTCTGCGGCTTGCCCTCGACACGGACGGCGAGGCCGGGCGCTGCCGCCTTGAGCCGTTCGACCAGGTGATCGGCAATGGCGCCGACCTGGCGCTGCGAGCGCCCGCTGGCGATGACCATATAGTCGGTGATGGAGGTCTTGCCGTAGAGATCGATGGTGACGATGTCCTCGGCTTTGTCGTCATCGAGGCTCTGCTCGACGAGTTTCAGCAGCTTGCTGACCGCTGCCGGGCGACGGGGTTTGCGAGCGATGACTTCAGTCTCCCTTCATGGCGCGAGCGGGCGCCGGTTGCGAATTTACCGCGGGCCGGCGCCGGGCCCGCAATGCCGTGGCGGAGGCATTGTGCCGCGCCGCCATGA
>DATKQA010000377.1:0-2881 GCA_035523835.1 Candidatus Sulfotelmatobacter sp. | reverse complement strand
GGCCGAGCCATCCCGGCCTGGCCGGCGCGGCGATCGTCATCTGGACCACGACGCCCTGGACCCTGCCGGGCAATCGCGCCATCGCGCTCAAGGCCGATGCGGCCTATGTGCGCGTGCGCATCGACCGGGTGAGCGAGAAATCGCTGGCCAGGGTCGGCGAGGAGATCGTTCTGGCCGCCGACCTGGCGGCGGAAAGCGCCGCGGCCGCCGGCATCGATGCCTGGAGCGAGGTCGCCCGCTTTGCCGGTGCCGACGTGGTTGGCACGATCACGGCGCACCCGCTGCGCGGCCAGGGCTATGATTACGACGTGCCGCTCTTCGCCGGCGATTTCGTCACCATGGACGCCGGCACCGGCTTCGTGCATATCGCGCCGGGCCATGGCACCGACGACTTCGAGCTCGGCCAGAAGCACGGGCTCGAGATGCCTTTCACTGTTGCCGAGGACGGCAGCTACTATGACCACGTGCCGCTCTTCGCCGGCAGGAAGGTGCTGACTTCGGAGGGCAAGGAGGGCGATGCCAACGAGGCGGTCATCGCCGCGATCAAGGCCGCCGGCGGTCTGTTGGCGCGCGGCCGGCTCAAACATTCCTATCCGCATTCCTGGCGCTCGAAGGCGCCGCTCATCTTCCGCAACACGCCGCAATGGTTCATCTCCATGTCGAAGACCGGCCTGCGCGACAAGGCGCTCGCCGCCATCGACGCGACGCGCTGGGTGCCGCCCGGCGGGCGCAACCGGCTGCGTGGCATGATCGAGAACCGGCCGGACTGGGTGATTTCGCGCCAACGGAGCTGGGGCGTGCCGATCACCCTCTTCGTCGACAAGGTAACCGGTGAGCCGCTGCGCGACGCGCGGGTCAACGAGCGCATCGTCGCCGTGATCGAGGAGCACGGTGCCGATGCCTGGTTCACCGGCGAGAAATCGCAGTTCCTCGGCAACGACCACGACCCCAGCCGCTTCGACAAGATCGATGACATCCTCGATGTCTGGTTCGAGTCCGGCTGCACCCACGCCTTCGTGCTGGAGGAGCGCCCCGATCTGCAATGGCCGGCCTCGCTCTATCTGGAAGGTTCCGATCAACACCGCGGCTGGTTCCATTCCAGCCTGCTGGAAAGCTGCGGCACGCGCGGCCGCGCGCCCTACGACGCAGTGCTGACGCACGGCTTCACCATGGACGGCGAAGGCCGCAAGATGTCGAAGTCGCTCGGCAACCAGGTGGCGCCGCAGAGCATCGTCGATCAGAACGGCGCCGACATTCTCCGCCTCTGGGTGGTCAGCACGGATTATTCGGAAGACCAGCGCATCGGGCCGGAGATCATCAAGGCGCAGGTCGAGAGCTATCGCAAGGTGCGCAACACCTTCCGCTACCTGCTCGGCAACCTCGCCGGCTTCAGCGCGGCGGAGCGACTGGCGCCGGTGGAGATGCCGGAGCTCGACCGCTGGGTGCTGCATCGCCTGGCCGAGCTCGACGGCATCGTGCGCCAGGCCTGCCGCGATTTCGATTTCCACTCGCTCTTCGTCGCCGTCTACAACTTCTGCATCGTCGATCTCTCGGCCTTCTATTTCGACATCCGCAAGGACTCGCTCTATTGCGACGCCACCGACGCGGCTCGTCGCCGCGCCGTCCGCACGGTGCTGGACGAGGTCTTTTCCTGCCTCACCGCCTGGCTCGCGCCAGTGCTCTGCTTTACCACGGAGGAGGCCTGGCTGATCCGTCACGGCACGACGCCGGAACCGGCGAGCGTGCATCTGCGACTGTTCCCCGAGGTGCCGGCAGACTGGCGCGACGATGTATTGGCGGAGAAATGGAACCGGGTGCGCGAGATTCGTCGCGTCGTCACCGGCGCGCTGGAGATCGAGCGGCGCGAGAAACGTATCGGCGCCAGCCTGCAGGCGCATCCGACCATCTATCTCGACGACGCGGCCGGCCTCGAGGGCGTCGACTGGGCGGAGGTCAGCATCACCTCGGCAGCGACCATCGTGTCCGGCGCCGGTCCGGCCGAGGCCTTCCGCCTGCCCGACGTCTCCGGTGTGGCGGTGCTTCCCGGTCTCGCCGCCGGCGACAAATGCCAGCGCTGCTGGCAGGTGCTGCCGGAAGTCGGCCACGCCGCGCATCATACCGATCTCTGCAACCGCTGTGACGCTGTGGTGGGCTAGCATGCACCTCAGAGTGCCGCACTGGGCCGGGCCGCTGGCGGCGGTCCTGGCGCTGGCGCTCGACCAGGTCAGCAAGCACCTGCTGATCGACGCGCTGATCGAGCGGCCCGGCGGCATCGTGGTGTTGCCGGTATTCAACCTGGTCATGGTCTGGAACCGCGGCGTCAGCTTCGGCCTGTTCAATTCGCCGACCACCCAAGGCTGGATTTTCATCGGCCTGGCACTCGTTATGGTGGCGGTGCTGGCGGTCTGGATGGCGCGCGTGGCGACGAACTGGATCGCCGTACCGCTCGGCCTGATCGTCGGCGGCGCGCTTGGCAATGCGCTGGATCGCTATCGCCTCGGCGCGGTGGCGGATTTTTTCGATTTTCACCTCGGCGCCTGGCACTTCGCGGCCTTCAATGTGGCTGATTCGGCGATCTGCACCGGGGTCGGCCTGCTGCTTCTGGATGCCTTGTTTAGCGGTCGCGAAAGCGCTAAACAGTAGCCATGAAGCCCATCGGGGGTCGCATCATCGAAATCGTGGCGTTCGCCGCCCTTCTCGCCGGCGCAGCGGGGTGCGACAGCATCAAGGCGACGCTCGGCCTGGAGAAAAGCGGTCCCGATGAATTTGCCGTGGTGACCAAGGCGCCGCTGACCTTGCCGCCGGACTACGCGCTCCGGCCGCCGGCGCCGGGCGCGCCGCCGCTGCGCGAGACGCAGCCGCGCGACGCGGCGCAGGCGGC
>DATKQA010000376.1:0-6700 GCA_035523835.1 Candidatus Sulfotelmatobacter sp. | reverse complement strand
CTGGGCTTGTGATCCGGCCGTGCTGGCAGCGCCGGTGGTTCCATTGACGCTCATGAACGCCTCCTTCAGACGCGTATATCGAGGCCGCTATCGTCGGCCCGGTTCACCGTGGATGACGCGACGGCCGGGACTGTCGCCGTGTTATCGGAAGAACGCTGATTGCCGCCGCCGGCACTCTGGCCGGCGTTGCCGCCGGCCTGCCCGCTGTCCTGGCGCAAGCTGAAGCTCAGGGACTGGCCGTCGGTATTGAGGCCGGCGTCCTGCAAGGCTCGCTGCAGCC
Source organism: Candidatus Sulfotelmatobacter sp. (assembly GCA_035523835.1). Lineage (GTDB taxonomy): Bacteria > Pseudomonadota > Alphaproteobacteria > Ferrovibrionales > Ferrovibrionaceae > DASQHM01. The sequence continues at coordinate 6,420 of DATKQA010000376.1, read as the reverse complement.
CCGCGGCGTCGCGCTGCAACATATCCAGCGTTTGCGGGCGATCGGCGGCAATCGTGGCCAGCACGTGCCCGTCGTGGCCCACTTCCATCTTGACCTCGACCCGGCCGAGGCCGGCAGGTTCGAGTTCGATGCTGAAACGGTTGACATCGTCCACAGCCGCCTTGGCCATATGCAACGCGACCTGCTCGATCGGCGCCGGGAGCGCAGCCTGGGTGCCGGTCGAGGAATTTGCCGCGCCCTGTGCTCCTGTCACGGAGGTATTCGCCGTGGTGACGAACGCCGCGCCACCGACCTGCAACTGTCCGGTCTGTGCATCGACGATGGGATTGGCGACCGGTGCCTGGACATCCGCCGCGGTCACCATTGGTTGACCGTCGCCCGGCTTCTGACCGGCGCCGGCGGTCGATCCTTCCGGGCCGGCCTGCAATCCGGCGAGGCCATTCTCACCGATGGCATTGGCTGCAGCGAGCAGCGAATCAGCCAGGAGCGATTGCGGCGGCGCTGCGGCCGCAGTGCCTTTGACGGCGATCTGCCCGTCGGTGCCATTCACGGCACCGGCAAGGGCGTTGTTGCTACCGTCGTTCAACAAGGCCGACAATTCCTGGTCGCCGGAAACCGCCTGGAAATCGGCCAATTGCAGCTTGCCGGCGACCTTTCCGTCGGCGCTCTGCGACGCGCCCTGGCCGGCGAGCAGAGCAGCCGCGGCGGCGTTCGCCGAGGTGCCGGCTGCGGCAATCGCGTTTGCCGCAGCGGCGGCAGCAGTCGCGTTGGCCGACTTGGTTGCCGTGCCTGTCGCCTCGCTCGACGCTGTCTTGCCCGTCGGGAGCGAGGCAGTTCCGTTCGTGGCCGCCGGTTGCTTGGCCGCGGCGGCAAGCAGGGCGAGGAGAACCGAGGCGGCATCTTGCGCCGAGCTGTCGTCCTTCTTGGCATTGTCGTCCGACTTGTCGCCGTCGGTCGCCTCGTCCTTATCGGCGCCGGTTCGCGCCGTGGTCGTCGTCGAATTGTCGTCCGTCCCGGAAGATGAATTCTGCAGCGTGGAGGCGGCGGGTTCCTGGTCGTTCGAGGTCGCCGCGGCCGAGGCTGCCTGGGCCGAGTCGGCATTCGTCGAATTCGACGGCGTGTTCGCGCTCTGCTGCGGCGCCGGGCTTCTGGGTGGCGCAGGCGCGGGCGTGGATGCGGGCGCAGGCGGACTTACTGTCTCCAATGCGCTACCGTCGGTACTGTCATTGCTGCTGGCCGCCTGCAAGAGGTTGGCGAAAGCTTCCCCCGCCACAGCCGCCGGCACGGGCGGGGGCGGCTGCAGCTTCGCTACGGTCGCGGCGACGACATTCACATCCATTGGGCAACTCGCCATGTCACTTCGGTCGGGCTGAAGCAAAGCTCGGGCCAGACGGAAAGCGGCAGCCAAGCACAGGGTTTCCTTGACCGAGGCGGAACGTGGCAAGCCGGTTGGCGGGGATTTTTGCTGGTGATCGGCAAATGCTGCCGGGCGCCGCAGCGCCATTGTTGCCGAGCTAATTTTCCCCGCCGGCGCATTTTAACGGAGAATTAAGCAACGTCTGTTCTGTTTAGCGATGCGTTTACCGGGACAATGGACAGGCGATCCGAGATGACACACGCATCGGTCGACAATTCCTTCAAGAAGGGCCTGGAGTCTTTCAAGCGGGGGGACTATGCCGAGGCCATCGCAAGCTGGAGCGAGGCGGCCGAGGCCGGCCATGCGGAGGCGCAGTACCAACTGGGATTGATGTACGGCAACGGCACCGGCGTAAAGCAGGATTTCGCCAGGGCGCTGGCCCTGTTCTCGGCCGCCGCGCAATCCGGTCATACGGAGGCCGAATATAGCCTCGGCGTGCTCTATGGCGTGGGGCTCGGCGTCGAGCAGGACAATGCCGAAGCTGCCTATTGGTACAGCAAGGCAGCCGAAGCCGGCCACACATCGGCGCTTTGCAATCTCGCAGGCCTCTACGAGACCGGCAAGGGTGTCACGCAGGACTTTCTGAAGGCGGTCGATCTCTATGGCGAGGCTGCCGAACGGGGCAACGTCGTCGCCATTTTCAATCTCGGCGTGATGGCCGAGAACGGCGTCGGCTTCGAGCAGGACTATGAACGCGCTGTCGCGTTCTACAAGGTGGCGGCGGACTGCGGTCTCGCGGCGGCCCAGTACAACCTCGGGACGATCTACGCGCAAGGCTTCGGCAACGTGCCGAGCGACATGATCAAGGCGAAATACTGGCTCGCCAAGGCAGCCGAGCAGGGCCACAAGTTCGCCCATTGCAACCTCGCCGTCCTCAACGAGGACGCGGCCTGAGATCCGGCGTCGACGGACGTTCCAACCGCTCGACCAGCACCGCGCTGCGTCTTTCGTTACCCCGGCGTCCGTTCGCGCTGTCGGCGATTTTTCTGGCATCTTCGATTTGGCCCCTGGCTTGCATCGTTGCCGGCAGGCCCGCTGGGCCGTCATCGAGGAAGCCATGCCGAATCCCGGTCAAATTGCGGCAGATTGTGGATTTTCGCGGGTCGCCGAGCTCGGCGCCGGCTGGGGCATGATTTTCCGCCCAGGTACGGTCGCGGCAATTTTTGCCGCGATGCCTGGCGCCGGCCGCGACAAGGAGTAGGGCGTGTCTCTCGAAGCCAGCCTGCAGAACGCCGTATCCGGCCTGAACGTGTCTCAGAGTGCTCTGAGCACGATCTCCAACAACATCGCTAACGTCAACACGCCGGGCTATACCCGCAAGGTAACGAACCTGGAAAGCGTCGTCACCGGAGGTGTCGGATCGGGCGTGGAGGTCGCCAGCGTCACGCCGGTGGTCAACCAGTTCCTGGTGCAAAGCCTCAACAGCGCATCCTCCAGCGCCGCGCAGTACTCCGCCGTCAACAACCTGCAGAGCCAGCTTCAGGATCTGCTTGGCGATCCTTCGAGCACCACATCGCTTTCCGGTCAGCTCGATTCCCTGATGAACGGCCTAGCCGGGTTGACCGACGATCCCACCTCGTCGACCAACCGCATAAATGCCGTCAACAGCATACAGCAATTCGGCCAGTCGCTCTCGAGCCTGGCGCAGCAGGTGCAGACGCTGCGCGGCCAGGCAGACCAGCAGATCCAGCAAGACATTACCACCGTCAACACGAATCTGCAGCAGATCGCCAGCCTCAATACGCAGATCGAGCAGCAGAGCCTGACTGGAGGCGATGTCGGCGATCTCGAAGACCAGCGGGCGCAGGCGGTCGCCGCCATATCGAACATTATCGATGTGCGCACCTTTTCGCTTTCGAACGGCGGCATCGGACTGTCGACGACTTCAGGTCTGACGCTGCTCGATGATCAGCCGCGTCAGCTCGTCTACAGCTCGCCCAATACAGTCACGTCGAGCACGGTCCTGCCGCAGATTACCGTCAATGCCGTGGATCCGACGACGGGGGCGGTTGCCGCCACCGGCCTGCCGCTGGATGGACAGATCCAATCGGGCGAACTGCGTGGCCTGCTGGACATGCGGGACAGTTTTCTGCCGAGTTTCGCCGCGCAGCTCGGCCAGCTCGGCGCGAGCGTCGCCGATGCCCTGAATGCGGTGCACAACCAGAATTCCGCCGTTCCGCCGCCGGCCAGCATGACCGGCTTGAATACCGGCTTGACCGCCTCGGATTTGCAAGGGTTCACTGGAACCACCACGTTCTATACTTTTGACGCCAACAACAATGTCGTCGCGTCGGCCACGGTGAATTTCAGCGCCCTGCCGGCGAACGCCACCATCGGCGACGTCATCAACCAGGTCAATACGGCCTTGGGCACGAGCGGCAGCTTGTCGCTGAACAACGGCGTGCTGACCTTCAGCGCCGGTAGCGGTGCAAGCGGCGTCGCGATCCAGGACGGGACACCGCCATCCGATCGCGGTGGCAGCGATTTTTCCCAATACTTCGGTCTGAACAACCTGGTACAGACCCAGACACAGGGTGCACCAAACTACGATACCGGCCTTACCACCGCTTCGTCGCCCGATTTCACTGGTGCCACCACCCTGCAGCTCGTCGGCCCGAACAACAGTGTGGCGGGGCAATATACGTTGAACTTCGATCAGCCACCGCTCAACGCCGCCGGCACGACGATGAGCGATGTCTTGAATGCCTTGAACGCGACCTCGGCGCTCGGCAACTTCGCGACGTTCTCGCTCGATTCGAACGGCGCGCTGGTGATGAGCCCGAAACCGGGCTATAGCGGCTATCAGGTCGGGACGACCAGCGACACGACGAATCGCGGCGGAACCGGCGTAACCTTTTCCAATTTCTTCGGCGTCGGCGGCAGCTATGTTGCCAATGCGGCAGTCAATTTCAGCGTCGCCAGCAACATCGCCTCCAATCCCATGAGCCTCGCCTTGGCGCAGGTGAACCCGTCCGGCACGCCGGCGCTGTCGCTCGGCGATGGCAGCGGCGCGCTGAATTTACAAGCGCTGGCGCTGCAATCAGTGTCGATTCCGGCCGCCGGCGACCTCGCCGCCAGCAGCACCACGCTGACCAACTACGTATCGCAGATCATCTCCGGTGCGGCCAATGCCGCCGCGCAGGCGCAGACGCAGACGACAGACCAGCAGGCTTTGCAGTCGGAGTTGCAGACACGGGTGAATTCCGTCTCGGGCGTCAATCTCGACGAGGAACTGGCCAACATGGTGGTGTTCCAGAATTCGTACAACGCTTCGGCGCGAATCATCACGACTGTCAATCAGTTGTTCCAAGTTCTCATGGCGATGTAGGACGTGTGAGGCGACAACATGACTCGCGTCAGTACATTCGGCAGTTCCCAGCTTCTGATCAATCAGATGTTGCAGGACGAGCAGAATATCCAGACCACGCAGCAACAGGTCTCTTCGGGCCACGTCTCCAACAATTATGCGGGGATCGCCGACCAGGCGGAAACGCTCATCAGCTCGCAGACAGTCGCGGCGCGCACCCAGCAATACATAAATTCGAACCAGCTTCTGGACTTGAAGCTGCAGACTTACAATACGAGCCTGACGAGCCTGGCGTCCAACGCCCAGTCGTTGACCAACGCGGTCACCTCGGCCCTGGCGAACAACTCGGCCACCGGTCTGATCGACACCGTGCAGAACTTGCTCAGCCAGTCGATCGGGCAGCTCAATACCCAGCTCGACGGGCAGTATATTTTCGGCGGCTCGAACACCGGCACGCCGCCGGTCAACATCAGCACCTCGGCGCAGCTCATTGCCATGACGGAGCCGCCGACCGCGGCCTTCAGCAATGATCAGCAACAGGCTCAGGCACAGATCAACGATACGACGACCATGACCTATGGGCAGGTGGCCAGCACGGTCGGACAGCCCCTGTTGCAGGAGATGCAGCGGATCCTGCAATACAACAACGGTTCGCTCGGCGGGCCGAGCCCGCCTGGCCCGGGAACCGCCTTCAGCGATCCGCTGACGCCGGCACAGATTTCCTTCCTGCAGGGCGAGCTCAGCAATCTGACCAATGTCACGAATGGCGTCAATAATGCCGCCACGCAGAACGGCATCAATCAGCAAGAGCTGAGCAACGTGGAGCAGCAGAATACCAGCCAGATGACGACGGTCACCAATTTCATCTCGGACATTCAGGACGTGGATGCCGCGTCGGCCATCACCAATCTCAATCAGGATCAGCTCGCCCTGCAGACGTCATATGCGGTGATCGGCCAGTTGAGCCAGCTCAGCCTGGTGAATTGGCTGTAGCGACGAGCGTCCGCGCCGAGCACCGCGGCGTCAGGGCCTTGCCGCGATATCGATCTGGCGGGGACCGCGGCCCGAGACGTGGTTGTCCCACATCGCCAGGTAGGCCTGTTCAAGGTCGCGGCGATATTGCTCGGCGTTGAACAGCGCGCAGGCGGTGCGCTGCCGCCACAACTTGTCGCGCACGTCCCGGAGCAGACCGGGATTTTCGGCCAGTTCGATCGCCCGGGCTTCGTAGGCTTCGAAGTCGGGCATCACCAGTTCCGGCATACCGGCCGCGCTCGCCAGCGTGGCGCCGAGACGAGCAGCGGGGCTGTCGCCGGCGACGGTCAATGTCGGCAAGCCGGCCCACAGCGCGTCGACGGTGGTGACGCCGCCGCCGTGGAAGCGGTTGTCAAGGGCAAGGTCGGCCAGCCGCAGCCGGGCGAGGTGCCTCGAGTGATCTTCCAGCTTGGCAAAGATCAGCCGGCTGCCGTCCACGCCCAGGGCCTCGGCTTCGCGGCGCAGATGGTCGCGGGTCGCATGCATCCAATCGCCGAACCAGAACACCGCCCGGGGCAGCCGGCGCAGCAGACGCATCCAGACGGCAAATATCCCCGGCTCGAACTTGCAGGGATGATTGAAGTTGGCGAGGACGAAGGCGTCGTCCGGCAGGCCGCAGTCTGCACGGGTGACGGGTATCGTGGAAATCGCCGCCCGGCGGGTG
>DATKQA010000375.1:0-5558 GCA_035523835.1 Candidatus Sulfotelmatobacter sp. | reverse complement strand
ATCGAGGCGCTGAAGCTGTTTTCGCATCTTGCCAACGTCGGCGACGCTAAATCGCTGGTGATCCATCCCGCCAGCACCACACACCAGCAGATGGACGCCGAGGCGCTGGCCGCCGCCGGCATCGGCGAAGATACGGTCAGGCTGTCGATCGGCCTGGAAGACCCCGCCGATCTCATCGACGACCTCGGTCAGGCGCTGCGGGCCGGACAGCGGGGCTGAAGGAGGCGGGCATGTATCTCGAAGTCGACGGCAAGCGCGTCTATGCGGCGACCGGCGGGCGCGACTTCGATGCGACCTTGCCGGCGGTGGTGTTCCTGCACGGCGCCGCCATGGACCATACCGCCTGGGTGCTGCAGACCCGCTGGTTCGCCTATCACGGCCGCGCCGTCCTGGCGCTCGACCTGCCCGGCCACGGCCGCTCGGACGGGCCGCTGCCGGCCTCCGTCCAGGCGGCGGCGGATTGGCTGCCGCGGCTGCTCGACGCCGCCGGCGTGGCACAGGCGGCGCTGGTCGGCCACAGCATGGGCGGGCTGATCGCGCTGGAGGCCGCGGCGCGTCACCCCGACCGGGTGTGGGCGCTCGGCCTGGTCGGCGTCGCCGTGCCGATGGCCGTCAACGACGAATTCCTCTCGCTGGCCCGCGCCAACGACCACAAGGCTGTCGCGCTGATGATGGATTGGAGCCACGCGCGCAAGAGCCAGATCGGCGGCCATCGCATGCCCGGCCTCTGGCTCATGGGCAGCGACGAGCGGCTGGTCGAGCAGGCGCATGCCGGCGTGCTGCACCATGGGCTGTCGCTCTGCAATGCCTATGCGGCGGCCGACGGCCATGCGGCGGCGGCCAAGGTGCGCTGCCCGGTGCTGCTGCTGCAGGGCGAGCGCGATCTGATGACGCCGCTGAAATCGGCCCGCGCCCTGGCGGCCAAGTTCACCGCGGCCGACGTGGTCACGTTGCCGGATTGCGGCCACATGACCATGGGTGAGCGGCCCGACGAGACGCTCGATGCCTTGCGCGAGCTGGTGTGACGCCGACACGCTTAACGTTAATAGAGCCGTAACGGAACCAACAGGCGCTGCGCGCCGCCGGCAAGCTGCTATGATTCACCGATGCAGACGCAACGTGCAGCCGCACCGGTGACGGCCTTCTTCAGCCGCACCTACGACGAGGCGCTCGAACTCGTGCGCACGACGCGCGACTATCTACGCGACGCCGGCGCCTACGAATGCTCGCTGCTCGATCCGCTCGGCAGCCTGGCCTATAGCACCGAGACGTCGCGCATCACGGCGCGGCTTACCAACATGATGGCCTGGCTCCTGCTCCAGCGGGCGGTGCAGCAGGGTGAGATCAGCAACGACGAGGCGCGCCGCGAGGCGCCCGAGCTTGGCCGCATCAAGGTCTGTCTCGATCCGAGCTGCATCGAAGTGGACCGCCTGCCGGCGCGGCTGGTCAGCCTGCTGGATCGCAGCGACCGGCTCTATCGCCGCATCATGCGGCTCGACGACATGATCCGCCGCGACGCGCCGGGCGCCGACACGATCCACTGAAATAGTGCTGCAGCGAAATAGGGCTGCGGCGGAAACGCGAAGGGCGCCCGCCGGGCGCCCTGTTGCCGGTGGCGGACGTGGCGCGACCGGTTATTTCTTCTTCAGGGCGATGCCGGCGAAGCGCTTGTTGAACTTGGCCACCTGGCCGGCGGAATCGACCAGGCGGCCGGTGCCGCCGGTCCAGGCCGGATGCGATTTGGAATCGATGTCCAATACCAGGGTTTCGCCCGCCTTGCCCCAGGTGGAGCGCGTCTTGTAGGTGGTGCCGTCGGTCATCTGCACCGTGATCTCGTGATAGTCCGGGTGGCCGTCCTTTTTCATGGCGCATTCCGTTCGGCGGATAGGGCGAATAGCAAGCCGCGCCTTATAGCGCCGCAGTCCGCTGGAAGCAAGCCCGCAGATGGCCGCTGGGACGGTCGGCCGCAGGGCCGGTGGCGGGGTTGTTGCCCGGGCCTCGGCCTGTTATACCGCAAGCACCGATCATGATCGGCCGGAGCCGCAAATCCTCATGTCGATCGATGAGAACACATTCGAAACCGTCGCCGAGGCCCTGCTTCAGCACTGGTCGGATGCGATCGAGGCGATCGATGCCGAAAACGTGGATGTGGAATTGCACGCGGGAGTCCTGACCGTCGAAGTGGAAGGCGTCGGCGTCTTCGTGCTCAACAAGCACGCGCCGCTGCGCCAGATGTGGCTGTCCTCGCCGGTGAGCGGGGCGAGCCATTATGACTACGACGCCGGCGCCGCCGTCTGGCGCTCGACCCGGGGCAGTGACGATCTCGCCACCACCTTCGGCGCCGAACTCGAGGAGGCCGCGGGCAAGGCCTTTACTCTGGACTATCCGCGTGAACGATAGCGCCGCCAGGCCCGTGCCGGTGCCGCCGGCCGCGTCCAGCCAGGACCGACCGATGAGCCGCAACGTGCGGGCGCTGTTCCGCATCGGCCGCTACTGCCGGCCCTACAAGGGCGCGGTTGCCGGCGCGCTGGTGGCACTGACGGTGGCGGCGATCGCCACGCTCGTCGTGCCGCTCGCCGTCCGCCGGCTGATCGACCTCGGCTTCGGCGCCACCTCGCCGGCCTTCATCGACCAGTATTTCCTCGCGCTCTTCGGCGTGGTGGTGGTGGTGGCTTTCGCCACCTATGGCCGTTTCTACCTGGTCTCCTGGCTCGGCGAGCGCGTGGTGGCCGATATCCGCAACGACGTCTACGGCCATGTGCTGCGGCAGAACCCTTCCTTCTTCGAGGAGACGCGCACCGGCGAGGTCCTGTCGCGGTTGACCACCGACACCACGGTGATCCAGACCCTGATCGGCTCTTCCGCGTCGGTCGCGTTGCGCAACGTGCTGCTCCTGCTCGGCGGCACGGTTATGCTGGTGGTGACCAGCGCCAAGCTCACCCTCCTGGTGTTCCTGCTGGTGCCCGTGGTGGTGGTGCCGATCGTCGGCTTCGGCCGCAAGGTGCGGCGGCTGTCGCGCGCCAGCCAGGATCGGATCGCCGACGTCAGCGCCATCGCCGGCGAGACCCTCAACGCCATGCAGACGGTGCAGGCCTTCACCCACGAGGCGGTGGAGCATGGCCGCTTCATGTCCTCGACGGAGAGCGCTTTCGCGACGGCGGTAAGCCGCATCCGTGCCCGTGCCTTCCTCACCGCGGTGGTCATGCTGCTGGTGTTCGGCGGCGTGGTCGCCGTTTCCTGGATCGGCAGCACCGATGTCTTCGCCCATAGCATGACCGGCGGCGAGCTGATGCAGTTCATCATCTATGCCGTGCTGGTGGCCGGCGCGGTCGGCGCGCTGTCGGAAATCTGGGGCGACATACAACGCGCGTCCGGCGCCGCCGAACGGCTGCTCGAGCTTCTGGCGGCAATGCCGACGGTGGTGGCGCCGGCGCGCCCGCGGCCGCTGCCGACGCCGGCGACCGGCGCGGTCGCCTTCGAGCACGTCACCTTCCGCTATCCGACGCGTGCCGACACGTCGGCGCTCGGCGACTTCACCCTTTTGGTGAAGCCCGGCGAGACGGTGGCGCTGGTCGGCCCCTCCGGCGCCGGCAAGAGCACGGTGTTCCAGCTCATCCTGCGTTTCTACGATCCGCAGACCGGGCATGTCACGCTCGATGGCGTCGACATTGCCGAGGCCGATCCGACCGCGGTGCGCAGCCGCATCGGTCTGGTGCCGCAGGATGCGGTGATCTTCGCCGCCAGCGCGCTGGAGAACATTCGCTACGGCCGGCCGGAGGCGAGCGAGGCGGAGGTGCGTGCCGCCGCCGATGCCGCCGCCGCCACGGAATTCATCGAGCGCCTGCCCGACCGCTTCAATACCTTCCTCGGCGAGCGCGGCTTGCGGCTGTCCGGCGGGCAGCGCCAGCGCATCGCCATCGCCCGGGCGATCCTGCGCGATCCGGCGCTGCTGCTGCTGGACGAGGCGACCTCGGCGCTCGATGCCGAAAGCGAACGGGCGGTGCAGCAGGCGCTGGAGCGGCTGATGCGGGGACGCACCACGCTGGTGATCGCGCATCGGCTCGCCACCGTATTGAAGGCCGATCGCATCGTGGTGATGGATCAGGGCCGCGTGGTCGCGACCGGCGATCACGGCACCCTGCTCGCCCAGGGCGGCCTCTATGCACGGCTCGCCAAGCTGCAGTTCGAGGCGGGTGCGGAGGCGCTCGCCGACGCCGTGCCGGCGGCCTCGTAAGCGACGGTGCGCTGGCGCTCGCGCACCTGGCTCCGGCGCCTCGGCATCGGCCTGGTCCTGCTGCTTCTGGCGTTCGGCGCCTATGTGCTCTACGCGCTCTACCTGGCCGGCAGCTTCCGGCGCATCGAGCCGCATTTCGCCGGTTCCTGCCATGCGGTCGCGGGCATTGCCGGGGTCGCCGACATCGTCATCGCGCCCGATGGCCGGCACGCCTTTCTCTCCGCCGACGATCGCCGCGCGGCGGCGGCGGGCCGGCCGGCGCCCGGCGCCATCTGGCTCTATGATCTCGCCAGCGAGACCCTGCCGATCAACCTGACGCCGGACGCCACGGCGGCGTTCCATCCGCAAGGCATCAGCCTCTGGCCGCTCGCCGACGGACGCGGCCGGCTGTTCGTCGTCGATCACCCCGACGAAGGCCGCATGCCGCCCGGCCAGGGCCGGCAGACCGTCGATGTGTTCGACTGGAACGGCGAAAGCCTCGCCTATCGCGCCACGCTCGCCGATCCCCTGCTGGCCAACCCGAACAGCATTGCCGCGGTCGGCGTCGACCGCTTCTACGTCAGCAACGGGCATCGCTGGCACGGCTTCTGGCGCGCGATCGAGCAATGGCTGCGCCTGCCGCTCGCCGACATCGTCTATTTCGACGGCGCCAAATTCCGCGTCGCCGCCGACGGCATAGCATTGGCCGCCGGCATCGCCGCTTCGGCCGACGGCCGGCGGCTCTTTGTCGCCGCGACGGCGGGCCGCGCCCTCCTGGTCTACGACCGCGACCCGGCGACGGCCGCGCTCGGCAATCGGCGGGAAGTGGCGCTCGACAGCGCCCCCGACGCCATCACCCGCAGCGCCGACGGCAGCCTGTGGATCGGCGCCCATCCGCAGTTCCTGAAGTACCTGGCGCATGCCCGCAAGGCGAAGAACCGCTCGCCGTCGCAGGTGCTGAAGCTCGCGCCGAAAGCGGACGGCGGCTTCGCCGTAACGGAAGTCTATCTCGACGACGGCCGTGCCATCTCCGGCGCGGCGGTCGGCGCGGCGGCCGGCAAGCGGCTGCTGATCGGGCCGCGCTTCGACGACCACTTCCTCGATTGTCGGATGCAATAGGGTCGGCGGCCGCGGCAGGCTCAGCGGTCGGTCAGCTTGAGCTCGATGCGGCGGTTGCGCCGATAGGCGTCCTCGGTCGCACGCGGATCGAGCGGATGGAACTCGCCGAAGCCGGTCGGCGCCAGCCGGTCGGGTGGCACGCCGCGGCTGATGAGATATTTCGCCACCGCGACCGCGCGCGCGGTGGAGAGCTCCCAGTTGGAGGGGAACTGCGGCGTATGGATCG
>DATKQA010000374.1:0-2714 GCA_035523835.1 Candidatus Sulfotelmatobacter sp. | reverse complement strand
CGACGAGTTCGCCGAGATACATCAGCGCCGTGTAGTCGGAAATGCGCGCCGCCTGCTGCAGATTGTGGGTGACGATGACCACGGTGTAGTCCTGCCGCAGCTCCGACACCAGCTCCTCGATGCGCTGGGTGGAGATCGGATCGAGCGCCGAGGCCGGCTCGTCCAGCAGCAGTATCTCCGGATTGAGCGCGATGGCGCGGGCGATGCAGAGCCGCTGCTGCTGGCCGCCGGAAAGGCTGAGGCCGCTGGCGCGGAGCTTGTCCTTCACTTCGCCCCAGAGCGCCGCCTTGGTCAAGGCCGCCTCGACGCGCTCGTCCATCGCCGCCTTGGACAGGTTCTCGTAGAGGCGGATGCCGAAGGCGATGTTGTCGTAGATCGCCATGGGAAACGGCGTCGGCTTCTGGAACACCATGCCGATGCGAGAGCGCAAACGGTTGAGATCGATGTCCGGGCGCAGGATGTTCTCGCCGTCGAGCAGCAGCTCGCCGGTCGCCTTCAAACCGGGATAGAGCTCGTAGATGCGGTTCATGATGCGAAGCAGGGTGGATTTGCCGCAGCCCGAGGGGCCGATCAAGGCGGTCACCCGGTTGGCATAGATGGTCAGCGATATGTCCTTCAGCGCCTGGCTCTTGCCGTAATGGAAGTTGAGATTCTTCGCCTGGAGCTTCGGCTTGAGCTGGCCGGCCGATTGCCCTTCGTGCAGCGTATCGGCCGTCCGCTGACTGTGAAAATCGACCCGCGTGGTGATCGCGCCGCGCCCTTCGGCGGCGGGAATGGGTGCTGTCATGGGAGCCTGCATCAGGTTTTACCGACCGGTGCGCGCCGCACCAGCAAACGAGCGACGATACTCAAGGCCAGCACGCTGACCGTTATCAGCAGAGCGCCCGCCCAGGCGAGCCGCTGCCAGTCTTCGTAGGGGCTCAAGGCGAACTGGAAGATGACGGTCGGCAGGTTGGCCATCGGCGCGTTGAGATTGGTGGTCCAGAACTGATTGTTGAGCGCGGTGAACAGCAGCGGCGCGGTCTCGCCGCTGATGCGCGCCACCGCCAGCAGCACGCCGGTCAGGATGCCGGCCTGGGCCGAACGGTAGGAAACCTGCACCACCACGCGCCAGCGCGGCGCGCCGAGCGCGATGGCGGCCTCGCGCAAGCCGGCCGGCACCAGCAGCAGCATGTCCTCGGTGGTGCGCACGACCACGGGGATCGCTATCAAGGCGAGCGACAGCGCGCCGGCCCAGCCGGAGAAGTGCCCGCTCGGCACCACCGCGACCTGGTAGATGAACAGGCCAATCAGGATCGAGGGCGCACTGAGCAGGATGTCGTTGATGAAGCGGATGACTGCGGCGAGCGGGCTGCCGACGCCGAATTCGGCAAGATAGGTCCCGGCCATGATGCCGATCGGCGTGCCGATGACGATGGCGAGCACCGTGATCAGCAGGCTGCCGACGATGGCATTCAGCAGGCCGCCGTTCGCTGCACCGGGCGGCGCGGTCATGCCGGTGAAGAGCTTGGGCGAGACCGCGGCGAGGCCGTGCTGCAGCAGGGTCACCAGGATCAGCGCCAGGATCAGCAGGCCGAGCCCGGTCACCGCGACCGACGCCGCCAGGTTGATGCGGTTGACGAGCCGGCGGCTCAGGGTGCGGGAGAGCACGCGCTTACCTCCCGCTTTTGCGATCGAGCTGGACCAGCAGCAGCCGGGCCAGCGACAGCACCACGAAGGTGATGAAGAACAGCGTCAGGCCTATGGCCATCAGCGAGGACGAGTAGATGTCGCCGACCGCTTCGGTGAATTCATTGGCGACGGTCGAGGAGATGGTGGCGCCGGGCACGAACAGGGACGGCGAGATATCATGCGCGTTGCCGATGACGAAGGTGACCGCCATGGTTTCGCCGAGCGCGCGGCCGAGACCGAGCATGATGCCGCCGATGACGCTGACCCGCGTATAGGGCAGCACGACGCGCCAGACCACCTCCCAGGTGGTGCAGCCGATGCCGTAGGCCGATTCCTTCAGCACCGCCGGCACCGTCTCGAACACGTCGCGCATCACCGCGGCAATGAAGGGCACGATCATGATCGCCAGGATGACCCCGGCCGCCGCCACGCCGATGCCGAGCGGCGGTCCGTCGAACAGCGCGCCGAGCACGGGAATGCGGCCGAGGGTATCCGTCGCATAAGGCTCGACATAGCGGCCGAAGAACGGCACGAAGACGAACAGGCCCCACATGCCATAGATGATACTGGGGATGGCGGCGAGCAGTTCGACCGCGGTGCCGACCGGGCGGCGCATCCACCTGGGTGCCAGTTCGGTGAGGAAGATGGCGATGCCGAAGCTGACCGGCACGGCCAGCAGCAGCGCGATGAAGGCGGTGACCAGGGTGCCGTAGATCGGCGGGAGGGCGCCGAACTTGTCGGTGACCGGGTTCCAGTCGGTGCTGGTGAAGAAGCCCCAGCCGGCCTTGCGGAAGGCCGGCATGCTGCCCTGGAACAGGGCGGCGATGATGCCGGCCAGCAGCAGCAGGACGAAGATGGCAAAGAAAAGCGTGGCGCCCCGGAAGATGCGATCCGCGGTCCGGCCGGTCGAACTCGGTGCTGCCTTGTCTGCTATGACCAACGACATGTTTCTTAACGCTTCTCTCTACGTTCGTCGTGACAGCAGGCCCGGCGAAAGCCGCCGACCCCGTAGATGCACGCCTTGGGAGGGAACCGGCGCGTGC
>DATKQA010000373.1:0-2507 GCA_035523835.1 Candidatus Sulfotelmatobacter sp. | reverse complement strand
TCGCGGCGTTGGCATCGACGACGGCGGCAGGAGCGGGGCTCGCCTCGGCCGGCGCGGCGGCGGTGGGGGTCGTTTCGGCCGGTGCGGCGGCAGCGGGCGCCGGTACGACCGGCACTTCATCGCCACCGACGGCCGTGGTGGGCTGCGGATTTGCCGCGGGCGTCTCGGTCGAGGCCGGCGTCGTCTTGATCTCCTCGGTCGCCTGCGCGGGAGCAGGCGCCGCCTTTGGCTCTTCAGCCTTTGGCGCCTCGGTTTTTGGTGCCTCAGCTTTTGGTTCCTCGACGGGCTGCGGCGCCGCCACGGGCTCCGGCGCCGGCGCCGCGGCCGGCGGGCTGGCGGGCACCTCAGTCGTTGCCGCGGGTGCAAGCGCTGACGCCGCATCTTGATCGGTTGCGGCATCGGGTTTGACGGTGGCGACGACGGTCGGGGCCGGCAGAGCCTCCGGTGCGGCGGCGACAGGCTCCACCACTGAAGCGGCGGCTTGCGGCTTCGCTGCCGGGTTCAAGGGCGCGGATTCGTCGGAGGGTTCTGGAGCCGTGGCCGGAGGTTGGTCGCTGCCGGCTGCCGCCGGCGCGTTCATTTTGGCCGCGGCCGGCGCGATCGCATCCGGGTTTGACCCGAATTTAGGCTCGGCCGAGGCGTTGCCGGCCGCAAGCGACAAGAAAAGGAGGACCGCAGTCGAGGCGAGAAACCGTTCAAGACGCGCGCCCGGCATTTGCAAAGTCTCCTGTTTCGAGGGCCGTGCGACGCCGAAGTCGCAAACCCCTGACGTAGTTAGGAGATCACGCTCTCCAACCCGCCATTTTCGAGTGTAACTCTATAATTCACTCCCAACCTACGTGAGCCGGCCCATTTTGTCGCGGCAGTTGCCGGCGCCGCGAGGCCTATTCACGCAATTTTCTAAGGCTGTCGCTCTGCGGCAACGCCCTCATCGGCGCCCTCGCCACCGGGATGAAGGCCGAGGGCCTCCAGCTTGCGGTAGAGGGTGGAACGCCCGATCTGCAGGCGCCGCGCGACCTCGGACATCTGCCCGCGATAATGGGTAATAGAATACCGGATAAGTTCCGCCTCAATTTCATCCAGAGGCCGCACGTCGCCCTCCGCGTTGAGCAAGGGCAGCGCGTCCGCCGGCATCGCCGGCAAGCCTGGCTGTAAGGCCGGTTCGGCCGGTGAGGGCGCCAGCGTCGCGACTGCCGGATATTCGGGCAGCGGCTCCTCTGGAGTTGCCGCCGATTCACGTGCGGCGGGAACCGCGATCTGCGCGCTCACTTGCGGGAACTCCGCGACGCCGAGGCTGTCGCCGTCGGCAAGCACCACCGCGCGGAACAGCGCATTCTCGAGTTGCCGAATGTTGCCCGGCCACCGGTAGCTCGTCAGCAGCGAGAGTGCCTCGGGCGTGATCGAGCCGATGCGCTTGCCTTCTTCGGCGGCGAACAGCGCCAGAAAATGCCGCGCCAGCGCCGGAATGTCCGCCGGCCGATGGCGCAACGGCGGCACCGTGATCGGAAAAACATGCAGCCGGTAGAACAAGTCTTCGCGGAACCGGCCTTCTTTGACGTCGGCGATCAAGTCGCGGTTGGTGGCGGAGACGATGCGGACGTCGACTTTCACCGGCCGGCGTGCGCCGACCGGCTCGACTTCGCCTTCCTGGATGGCGCGCAACAGCTTGACTTGCGCGGCAAGCGGCAATTCGCCGACTTCGTCGAGGAACAGCGTACCGCCGGAAGCCTCGACGAACTTGCCGACGTGGCGTTCGGTCGCGCCGGTGAACGAGCCCTTCTCGTGGCCGAACAGAATCGATTCGACGAGGTTTTCCGGCATGGCGCCGCAATTGACGGCGACAAAGGGTTTGCTCCGTCGCTCGCCGGAACCGTGAATGGCGCGCGCGATCAATTCCTTGCCGACGCCGGATTCGCCGGCGACCAGCACCGGAATGTTGGACGCCGCCGCCTTCTCGGCCATGCGCAAGACCGCGTGCATCGCCGGGCTTTTGGTGATGATGTCTTTAAAGCCGAGCGTGCCCGAACGGCTGTGCTTGATGCGTTTGATCTCGCCTTCGAGCGCGCTCAAGTTGAGCGCGTTGCGCAAACTCACTTGCATGCGCTCGGCGCCGACCGGCTTGACGACGAAATCGACCGCACCCGCCCGCATCGCCGAGACTACATTATCGATGCCGCCATGCGCCGTTTGCACGATCACCGGCACCGTGATCCCGCTTTGCCGCATCTTCGCCAATACGCCGAGGCCGTCGAGATTGGGCATGACGAGATCGAGGATCATGCAGTCGATGCGGCCGCCGTCGGATCCGCCGAGAAACGTCAAGGCCCCGTCGCCGCTGTCGCGGGTCACGGTCTCATAGCCGGACTTCTGCAGCATGCCTTCAAGGAGCCGGCACTGCACCGGATCGTCGTCGACAATAAGAACAGCCATGGTGGTTTCCTGTAGCCCGTCGGCGCCGCGAGCTGTGCCGTTTCGGGGCACTCTGGCGCAACGCCGATTAACGGGCT
>DATKQA010000372.1:0-3420 GCA_035523835.1 Candidatus Sulfotelmatobacter sp. | reverse complement strand
GCCGTTTGCGGCCCGCGACCTTCTTGCCCGCATCAAACCCCTGCGGGTCGAGCGCGGAGCCCCCTTTTGAGCGGCCTTTAAGATAAGGGGACATCATACTTAATTGTGATGCCGCTTGATGTTGAAGTGCATCCCTTGGATGAGACAGAGAGATACGGAAAAGTTCTGCACGGAGCGGCGGGTGCACTGTCACACCGGGTCGAAGTAGTGCATCTCCAGCAGCAGGCAGCCGCCGACCGACTTGAACGGCCCGTGCGCCGCATGCGGCGGGCGGCAGGCATAGGTGTTGGCCGGGAAGCTGGTGCCGCCCTCGCCCTTCGCGTCGTTGCCGACGGTCAGGTCGCCGGAGACCAGGTAGACCTCCTCCCAATAATCGTGCGAGAACGGCGCCGTAGTGAAGACGCCGGGCTGGAAGCGCAGCAGCCGCGTGCGCGTGCCCCGGCGATTGGCCTCGTCGAGCCCGCCGGCGATGATCTTCTGCTGGATGCCCGGCGGATAGCCGGCGGGGGTTTCCCAGCCGCTCGCCATGTCGAGGGTGTGGAACTCGTCGTGCTGCTTGTTGACCGGCATCGTGCTGTCTCCCGGCTCGTGGTCATTCCGCCCCGCGGGGCGCGGCGGGAACGCCGTCCAGATCATAGGAAGCGAGCATGTCCTGCACCAGCTTCCCGGCGCCGGCCCAGTCGTAGGTGCGATAGGAATGGCCCCTGGTGACGAAGGTTGCGCCGGCATAGAACATCTCGTACTGCTGGTGGCGCGAGCCGAATTCGGAGCCGACGGCGTCCCAGGCGAGCTTGTAGAACTTCACCTTGTCGCGCGCGCCCGCCTGCGGCGATTGCTGCGTTCTGGCGATGAGCGCGGCCACGTCCGGGTTGCCAAAATCGGCAACCGACGAGGGCAGCATGATCATGCCGCCGCCGGCCAGCTCGCGGAGCGTGTTGATCACCCGCGGATAGAGCTGCTGCGTCAGGACCTGCGCCGCATAGAGCGTGTGCGCATGCGGCACGAAATAGGCGCCGGCCTGCCGGCCCCTGGCTTCCATCGCGGTGACCAGCGCCGTCACCATCTCCGTTTCGGCGGCGAGCTGGCCCAAGGTCTCGCGCACCTGCGGGAAGGCGGCGATGCCGTTCATCTCGGCGATGCCGTGCGCCAGCCCGGCGAGGAAGCGGAGCTTGACGCCGAGCCGCACCATCGACTGGTAGTTCTGATAGACGTGGCACGGCGTGGCATGAAACTGCCGCTGGCACATCTCGACGTCGCCGGCGACGAAGACGCGCTCCCAGGGCACTTTGACGTCGTCGAAATAGAGCACCGAATCGTTTTCGTCGAAGCGGCTCGACAGCGGATTGTCGAAGACGGAGCCGGCGGCCGCCTCGTAGGACTTGCGCGACAGCAGCTTCAGTCCCTTGGTCCCTATCGGCACGGCGAAGGACATGGCATAGCGCTCTTCGCCCGGACGCAGCGGCTGGATCGAGGTGACGAAGACTTCGTCGGCGACCACGCCGCCGGTGGCCAGCATCTTGGCGCCGCGGACGGTGATGCCCTCGGCGTCGCGATCGACGATCCCCGCGGTCAGGAACGGATCGGCCTGCTCGCCGGCGCCCTTGGAACGGTCGGCCTGCGGATTGATGATGACGTAGGTGAGATAGAGGTCGCGGTCGCGCGCATGGCGATAATAGGCGGCCAGCGCCGCGGCCCGCGCCGGGTCATGGGCCTCGAACTGGTCGAGGCCCATATAGAGGCCCGCGATGCAGGAGGCGACGTGGTCGGGTGCGCGGCCCATGAAGCCGGCGTGCAGCGCCGCCCAGGCTTCCAGCGCCCGGCGCCGCTCGACCAGCTCGGCATGGGAGGCGGGAAGCTGCCAGATGCGGTTGGCGCGGCCCGCCTCGGTCGCGTAGGTCATCAAGGCGCGATTGGCCGGCTCGTGGGCGAAGTCGAAGAGCCCCGCCATCGATTTGGCCAGGTTGCGGAAGGCGCGGTGTGCGGTCACGTCGCCGGCCGCTTCGCCGTCGATATAGATGGAGCGGCCGTCCCTCAGGCCCGCCAGATAGTCGCTTCCTGCGCGCGTCATGCTGCCCCCGGTGCGAAACCCTTTCGGCGCGGCCGGAAGCCGGCCGGCGCCGCGCCGCGCATTCTAGCGCGATATTGCGGCGATCACGCCGCCTTGCCGGTGCGCGTGGGGCGGATCAGCACATCGGCGGAAATGCCGAGGTGCTCGTGCAGGCGCCGGATCATGCCGATCGACAGGCTCCGCTTGCGGTTCAGCACCTCGGCGACGCGCGTGCGCGTGCCGATGAGCGGCTCCAGGTCCTTGCGCGACAGGCCCTGCTGCTCCATGCGGAACTTGATCGCCTCGACCGGATCGGGCGGGTCCACCGGAAAGTGCGCCGCTTCGTAGGCGTCGATCAAGGTCGCCAGCAGGTCGAGCCGGTCGCCCTTCGGCGTGCCGCTTTTAGCACCCCACAGGCGCTCGACCTCGGCCAGGGCCTTTTCGTAGTCCGCCTTGGTCCGGATCGGCTTCAGCTCATGCGCCATGCTCCACCTCCGTCACGTCGATCCGGTCATAATCCCTGTCCGCGGAGGAGGGAAGGGTTCCGGCCGCTGCGCAGGGCGCTATCGCCCGCTCAGGCGTCGCCGGCGATGCGGACTTCCGGCAGGGTCAGGATCACGCGCGTGCCGACCGCGGGCTGGCTTTCCAGGCGGAGCCCGCCGCCGTGCAGCCGCATCAGCGACAGCGAGATCGGCAGGCCGAGGCCGGTGCCCTTGAAGCGCCGCGCCACCTGGGAATCGATCTGGCCGAAGGGCGTCATGGCGATGGCGATCTCCGCCGCCGTCATGCCGATGCCGGTGTCGGCGACGGTGATCTCCAGCCCGGCCCCGGCGCGGTGCGCGGCACCGAGCGTCGCCGTGCCGCCGCTCGGCGTGAACTTCAGCGCGTTGGAGAGGACGTTGAGCAGCACCTGGCGCAGCAGCCGCTCGTCGGCACGCAGCGGCGGCAGGGCGGGCAGTTCCGCCCGGACGGCAATCCCGGCGCTTTCCGCCTGCTGGCGGAACGAGGCGGCGACCGCGTGCAGGAGATCGCGCGGATCGAACAAGCTCTCGTGCAGCTCGACCTTGCCGGCCTCGAGCTTGGCGATGTCGAGCACGTCGTTGACCAGGTCGAGCAGGTGCCGGCCGCTGGCGTGGATGTCGGCGGCATAGCCGGCATACTGGTCCGACACCGGCCCCATGATTCGTTCCCGGATGATCTCGGCGAAGCCGAGGATGGCGTTGAGCGGCGTGCGCAGCTCGTGGCTCATGGTGGCCAGGAAATCGGTCTTGGCCCGGTTGGCGACGTCGGCCGCCTCCTTGGCCTGGCGCAGGGCGAATTCGGCGTGCTTGCGCGCGGTGATGTTCTGCATCGCGCCGACGATGCGCAGCGGC
>DATKQA010000371.1:0-2467 GCA_035523835.1 Candidatus Sulfotelmatobacter sp. | reverse complement strand
GCTCTGCTCGGCGGCGGAAGCCGATCTCTTCCGCTCGCTGGCGGCGGATGCGGGCGGCCGCGTCGGCTATGTGCCGAACGGCGTCGACTGCGACTATTTCTCGCCCGAGCGCGATTATCCCAACCCGTTCGAGGCGCCCGGTCCGCGGCTGGTTTTCACCGGCGCCATGGATTACTGGGCCAATGTCGACGCGGTGAGTTTCTTTGCCGCCGCCGTGCTGCCCCTGGTGCGCCGCCGCCTGCCCGATGCCCGCTTCTACATCGTCGGCTCCAACCCGACCGCGGAGGTCGCGGCGCTGGCCGACGGCAGCAGCGTGCTGGTTACCGGCCGGGTGCCCGACGTCCGCCCCTATCTCGCCCATGCCGACGTCGTCGTCGCCCCCTTGCGCATCGCCCGCGGCATCCAGAACAAGGTGCTCGAGGGCATGGCCATGGGCAAGGCGGTGGTCGCCTCGCCCCAGGCCATGGAAGGCATCGACGCCGCGGCGGCGCGCGAGGTGCTGGTCGCCGACGGGCCCGAGGCCCTGGCCGAGGCCGTCTGCCGTGCCGTCGACCACGAGGCCGGGGCGGCGCTCGGCCGCCATGCCCGCCAGCGCATCGTGGCCGACTGGGACTGGTCGGCCAGCCTCAAGCGGCTCGGGGCATTTGTCGATGCTTAACGCATTCGGAGCGAAGATGCCGGGACAAGGCATGCCCCGGCGACTATATTTTGTGGCGTACCCGTTGCCGCGGATGACGGTCGGTCGGCGTGTCGCTTCTATCGCATTGGCATGAGCAAGGATCGCGCCGCATGACGGTTCAACAGCCGGTGGCTCCTCCCCTCGAGCAAGGCGCGCCGGCCGGCGCCGCCCGTGCCATGGCCGATGCCAAGGTGGCCGTGGCGGCCTTCATCGTCGTCATCGGCGTCGTCGCCTATGCGATGTTCGGCACGATCGCCGAGATCGTCGCCACCTGGAACGATTCCGTCACCTTCAATCACGGTTTCCTGATCGTTCCGATCTGCCTCTACCTGGCCTGGCGCCGCCGGCAGGAGATCGCCGTGGCGCCGCTCAACCTGGAATGGCGCGGCCTGCTCCTGGTCTTCCTCGCCGCCGCCGGCTGGCTGCTCGGCGCCATTTCCGGCACCGTCGTCGTGCAGCAGGTGGCGGCGGTGGCACTGGTCCAGGCGATGGTGCTGACCATGTTCGGCTGGCGCCTGACCAGGCTCTTGCGTTTCCCGCTGCTCTATCTCTATTTCGCCGTGCCGTTCGGCCTGGCGCTGGTGCCGCCGCTGCAGGAGTTCACCGCGCATCTGTCCATCGACCTGCTCCGGCTGGTGGGAATTCCGGTGTTCGTCGACGGCAACATGATCTCCACGCCAACCGGCAACTTCCTCGTCGCCGAAGCCTGTTCCGGCATCCGTTATCTCATCGCCTCGATCGCGCTCGGCGTCCTGCTGTCAGGCCTGATGTATCGGAGCTGGTGGCGGCGGGCGTTCTTCCTGTTCCTGTCGGTCGCCGTCCCGGTCGTGGCCAACGGCATCCGGGCCTTCGGCATCATCCTGATCGCCTATCTGACCAACAACGAATATGCGACCGGCATCGACCACATATTCTATGGCTGGGTGTTCTTCACCCTGGTGACCTTCGTGCTGCTCGCCATCGGCATGGCCATGAGCCAGCCCGACGAAGCCGTTTCTCCGGCACCGGCACCGTCCAACAAGCGAAACCTGTCGGTGCGCTCGGTGATTGCGGCAGGCCTGCTGGTGGTCGCCGCGGTCTGGGCGGCCAAGGCCTATGCCGAATTTGTCAACAGGCCGTTCACCATCGTCACGCGCACGCTCGGCTCGCCGGTGGTGGCGCAGCCCTGGCAGGCGGCGACCGGCACCCAGGATCCGCTGCAGCCGAAGTTCTTCGGCGCCGATGCGCAAGTGGATCGCGTCTACAGGGCCGGCGGCAGGCCCGTCTATCTGCATGTCGGCTACTATGCTCAGCAGCGCCACGGTTCGGAGGCGGTGAGCTCGCTGCATCGGCTGACCAGGACCGGCGAGGAAATTCCCAATGCGACCGGCCAAGTCAAGGTCGTGCTCGGTGGCGCCGATCTCGCCGTCAACTTCGCACGCTTTCCGGCTTTTCGCGGTGGCCGGCTGATCTGGTACTGGTATTGGGTCGACGGCAAGTTCGTCGGCAGTCCCTACCTGGCGAAATTGCTGCAATTGAAGGCCAAGTTGCTGCGCGGCTCGCAGTCCGCGGCAATAATCATGATCGCCGCCGATTTCGACGAGCTGCCGGACGAGGCGGAAAAGCAGCTCAGGAACTTCCTGCCGCAGACCGAGGCGCTGCTTCCGGTCCTGGAGGCGGCCGGACAAAAATAAAAGGGGGCTCTAGGGTTGACCAAGAACAGACATCTGGTGGACGCGCATGTCGGCACGCGGCTGCGGCTGCGGCGCGGCCTCATGGGCTGGAGCCAGGAGCGGCTCGGGCTTGCCA
>DATKQA010000370.1:0-7770 GCA_035523835.1 Candidatus Sulfotelmatobacter sp. | reverse complement strand
AAAGCGGGTGGAGCGGGCCGCGTTAGCAGGTTGGCCGCGGGCGCAATAGGGAAGATTCAAACGGCCATCCGCTTAGGCTGATCTCCTGCCGCACTGTCCGGATTTCCGCGGGCAGGCGCATTGCGGAGCATTGTCGTCGATGGCCAACATCAGCTACATGGTGCCGCGCCGCGAAGAGCGCCTCGAGGAGTACCGCAGCGCCCCTGAGCCCGGTGGCGCCGAACCGCAACTGTCGCTGCGCGACCTTCTGCGCACCATCTGGCACCGCAAGGCCCTGATCATCGCCGTCGTCTTCATCATCTGCAGCCTGACCACTTTGTGGCTGCTGCAGGTCGTGCCGCTCTATGTTGCGACCTCGGCGGTGGCGGTCGAGACGCGCCGCGAGACCGTGGTCAAGATCGAATCGGTGCTGCAGGGCGTCAATCCCGACTACTACACCAACGAGACCGAAGCCGCGATCATCGGTTCGCGCGCCACTGCGACGAAAGTCGTCGACCAGCTCGGGCTGGTGAACAATCCGCTGTTCAATCCGGACTTGGCGCCGCGCAAGGTTTCCCTGTTCGGCCGACTGTTCGAGGCGCTCGATCCCGGCGCCAGCCTGGCGTCGCTGACGCCCGAGTGGATCACCTATCTCATGAACCAGATCGCGCCCGCTGCGCCGGAGCCGGCCGTGGCGACGGTGGCACCGCCCGACCCGAAGCAGCTCCTGCGCGAGCGGGTGGTCGACCGCTTTCTGGCGGCGGAGAAGATCACCCCCGGCGAACGCTCGCGCGTCATCACCATCTCCTTCACCTCGGAGGATCCAGGCATGGCGGCGCTGGCGGCGAACGCGCTGGCCAGCACCTATATCCAGCAGTCGGTCAATGCCAAGTACGACGCCACGGCGCGGGCCTCCGACTGGTTGAACGATCGCGTCGCGGAAATGCGGCGGCGGGTCGAGGAATCCTCGCAGGCGGTCGATGCCTATCGCCGCGAGATCGGCATCGTCGACCTGCAGAACCAGTCGACCCTCTTGTCGCAGCAGCTCGCCGAACTCAACGGCAAGCTGACCACGGCGCGGAGCGAACGGGCCGAGGCCGAGGCCCGCTACCAGCAGGTGGAGCGCCTGCTCAATCAGCCCGGCGGCATCACCTCCGCCGCCGCCGTGCTGCAGTCGCCGCTGATCCAGAAGCTGCGCGAGCAGGAAGCGCAGGTGGTGCGCGAGATCGCCGATCTCAAGACCCAGGTCAAGGACGATCATCCACAGATGATCCTCAAGCGAAGCGAGCTTGCCGATCTCGACGACAAGATCGGCAAGGAGGTGGCGAAGATCGGCCTGAGCCTGAAGAACGAGCTGGAAATCACCCGTATCCGCGAACAGACCCTGGTCAGCGAAGTCGGCGATCTCCAGCGCAAGCTGGAGAGCCAGAATCAGGCCGAGGTCAAGCTGCACGCGCTGGAGAGCGAGGCCAACGCCAACAAGCAGCTCTACGACACCATGCTGTCGCGCTTCAAGGAGACCGGCGTGGAGGAGCAGGGGCCGCAGCAGGCGGATGCGCGGCTGATCTCGCCGGCGGCGCGGCCGCTGTCGCCGGCCTATCCGCGCAAGACCCTGATCCTGGCCCTGGCCTTCGGCGCCTCGACGCTGCTTGGCATCCTGCTGGTCCTGATCATCGAGCATCTCGACAACGGCTTCCGCACGCTGGAACAGGTCGAGGCGATGACCGGCATTCCCGGGCTCGGCATGCTGCCGCGACCGACGGGCTGGAGGGCGCGCGGGCTGCTGCCGTCGGACTACATGCTGACCATGCCGAATTCGAGCTACGGCGAGGCCATTCGCACGATTCGGACCGGCCTTCTGCTGTCGAACATCGAGACGCCGCCCAAGATGGTTCTGGTCACCTCCTCGCTGCCGGGCGAGGGAAAGTCCGAAACCGCGGTGTCGCTGGCGCGGGCCGCGGCCAAGGCCGGGCAGCGCACGCTCATCATCGACTGCGACCTGCGCCACCCGACCCTGCATGTCAAGCTCGGGGTCGCCAACGGCTCGGGCCTGGTCGGCGCGGTTTCGGGCATCACCAAGCTCGAGGATGTGATCGAAATCGACGAGCGTTCCGGCTGCCACTATATCGCCGCCGGCGCCGGGGTGCCGAGCCCGACCGACTTCCTCGGATCGGACCCGATGCGGCGCATCCTGGTGCGCGTGCGCGAAGTCTATGATCTGATCGTGCTCGACACGCCGCCGGTGCTGGTGGTGTCGGATGCGCTGGTGCTGCTGCGCCAGGTCGACAAGACCCTGTTCGTCGCACGCTGGGGCAAGACGGCGCGCGATGCTGCCATCGGCGCCCTGCGCACGATCATCGAAGCCGGCGCCGACGTGGCTGGCGTGGTGCTGAACCAGGTCAATCTGCAGAAACAGGCGCGGTATCGCTACGGCAACGCCGGCAAGTATGGCAACTATCGGAAATACTATATCGAGTGATCCCGCCGGGCGCGGGCGCGCCGGTGCCGCCGCGTCCCGGTGGGCATCCGCCATGCTGGCGTTTCTCGTCGGCGTCGCGCTCCTCGCCCTCGGCTTGCCCCGGCTCGAAGCCGCCCTGATCGTCTTGCCGGCCGCGCCCGCGCTCGAGGCGCTCAGCGCCGGCCGCAGCATCGACACGCGAACGCTCGAAGCCGCGGCTCGGGCGCACGACCGGGCGCTCTCCTTCGTCGCCGAAACCGCCAATGCCGAAGCCCTCGGCCGCCTGCGGCTGGCGCAGGTTTCGCTGAAGGACCCCGATACGCCGGGGGATCGCGAAGCCCTGAACCGCAGCATCGCGGCATTGCGGCAATCCCTGGCCTTGGCGCCGGCGAGCCCCTATCGCTGGCTCGATCTCGCCTTCGCCGAGGGATTGGCCCAGGGCATCGGCCCGGCAGTTCTGCCCGCGCTCAGGATGTCGGTGGCGACGGGGCCCTATACCCGCGGCCTGCTGATGCGCCGGCTCGGCCTCGGGCTGCGCGTATGGACCAGTCTCGATCCGACGACCCGCGGGTTGCTCGAAGCCGACATCAGGGCGCTGGGGCGCGATAATCCCTACATGCTCGCGGTGTTCGCCAAGCAGCAATATGCGGCGGCCACGATCCGCCGCGCGCTACGCGACGATCCGGCCTCGCTCCGCCGCTTCGATGAGATCTACGTTCGCCCGGCCGATACCCTCGACAAAATGCCGGTGAACCCGCCCTGACCTCTGCTCTATCCCGGCCGCAGCGGATCGACTTCGCGGGTTCGCCAGCACTGCGCGAAGCCGACGCCGAGCACCAGGCAATAGGCCGCGGCGATGGCGGGGATCTGCAGATTGAAATCGACCAAGGCGTGCGTGCCCTGCTGCGCGGTAACCGCCGTGGCGACCATGGGATAGATCGCGTCGCGCCGGCGGGAGATCATGCCGCCGAAGCATTTCGCGGCAATCCAGGCCAAAATCGCGAGCATGCAGAGAAAGGCCGGGATGCCGGCCTCGACGGCAAACTCCAGATAGGTGTTGTGCGCCTTGTCGATGCGGCCGAACGAGACGAAGTCGCTGCGCCACAGGTCGAACACGGATTCGAACGTGCCGTAGCCATAGCCGGTCAGGGGTGCCGCGCGGATGCCCCTGATGGCGCTGTCGAAGATCAAGATGCGCCCGTCGATGCTGAGCGGCCCGTCGGCGATTTCCAGGCGGCCCAGCGTCGCGCTGCCGCCAATGGCGACGAGGCAGAGGAGGACAAGGACGATGCCGAACAGCACGTGGCGGCCGGTGCGCGCGCCGTCCGCCCGCCGGGTGCTGCCGTAGGCCAGCACGGCGATGCCGGGGACGA
Source organism: Candidatus Sulfotelmatobacter sp. (assembly GCA_035523835.1). Taxonomy (GTDB): domain Bacteria; phylum Pseudomonadota; class Alphaproteobacteria; order Ferrovibrionales; family Ferrovibrionaceae; genus DASQHM01. The sequence continues at coordinate 3,960 of DATKQA010000370.1, read as the reverse complement.
GGGCGAACAGCCCGCCGCGCGAATGGCTGAGCAGAACGGCTGACGCCAGCAGCAGGATCGCCACGAAAAGCAAGCCGCCGGTGCGCACGATGCGGTCGAGGGTTTCGGCCAGGCTTTCCTCGCCCTCCTGGCGCGTGTCGCGCAGCTTCTGCGACAGCAGCGCCACCGCGATCAGCAGCGCCATGCCGGTGTAGGAGGCGAAATTGTTGCGGTTGACGAAGGTCGCGGTCATCGAATCGAAATAGGCCCATTTCTGATACCACAGGATCGTCTGGTTGCCGGCGAACTCGACCGCGATGCCGTAGGCGGCATAGATGGTGCCGGCGACGACGACGCTCCAAAGCGCGATGGCGGCGCGCCGGCGCGAAATGCCGAAGTTCATGGCCAGCCAGAACACGGCGCCGTAGGTGATCAGGCGCATCATCGCAGTGACGCCGTCGGACGGGCTGAGGCTGATGGCGCCGCCGAGCGGCTGGCCCAGCACGCTTGCCGTCTCGCGCCAAAGCGGGTTGTGCCACGCGGCCGGCGTCCATGGGACGGTCTGCAGGTAGAGCCAGGCAAGCACCAGCGCGAAGCCGGCGGTCGCCGGCCAATGCAGCGTCCAGGGCAGCGAGACGCGCCGCGGATCGCGCAGCACCGCCGCCGCCCAGCCGACCAGCACCAGGCCGACGCCGATCGCCAGCGCGCTCCACGGTCCCGGCCGGTTCGAGCCGAGCGGAAACGGCGCCAGTGCCACGATGATGATGAGACCCCAGAACGCGATCGCGGCCAGCGACGCCTTTCCGACCTCTTGCCGGGCCCCGCTGGCGGCAATCGTCATGGCGCGGCGAGCCGGCCGGCCGGCGGCGCGAGCGCCGGCGATTCAATAGGCATTTTCGTGCACCAGTCCGACGAAGAGCGTGCGCAGCAGAATGGACAGATCGAACAGCAGGGACCAATTGTCGATGTAGTAGAGGTCGTATTGTACGCGCATGCGGATCTTTTCCGGATTGTCGATCTCGCCGCGCAGGCCATGCACCTGGGCCCAGCCGGTGATGCCGGGTTTCACCCGGTGGCGGCCGAAATACTCGTGCACCATGGCGGCGAACTGCACGTTGTGCGACACGGCGTGCGGGCGCGGGCCGACCAGCGACATCTCGCCGCGCAGCACGTTGAGGAGCTGCGGCAGCTCGTCGAAGCTGGTGCGGCGGAGCAGTGCACCGACCCGCGTCACGCGCGGATCATTGCGCTTGGCCTGTACCACGTCCGGGCCCGCCGCCGGCTCGTGCTGCATGGTGCGGAATTTGAGGATGTTGATGACGTTGTTGTTGAAGCCGTAGCGCTTCTGGCGGAACAGGATCGGTCCCGGACTGTCCAGCCGGATGGCGAGCGCGATGATCCCAAATAGCGGCAGGAATAGGATCAACATAAGGCTCGCCAGTATGCGGTCCTCGATACCCTTGATCAGGTAGTTCCAGCCGCTCAGCGGCCGATCGAAGACATTCAGCATCGGCAGCCCGGCGAGGTGGCTGACGCTGCGGTTCAGCAGTTCGAAGCCGATGCCGTCGGGGCAGAGCCGCACGTCGACCGCGACGGTGCGCAACTGCGCCAGCAAATCCGACATGCGCGCCTCGGCCCGCCACGGCAAGGTGACGATGATCTGGTCCACCGGATGCTGGCGGGCGTAGGCGAGGAGATCGGCAGTATTGCCGAGGAGCGGCAGGCCGCCGATCTCGTTCGGCACCCGGCTCTGCCGGTCCTCGAACACGCCGAGCAGATTGACGCCGGTCGGCCTGGTTTCCTGCAGGTAGGCGACGAGCCGGCGGCAGACATCGCCGGCACCGATCAGGACGATGTTGCGGGTAAGCTTGCCCTGCTGGCGCCAGGCGGCGAGGCGGTATTTCAGTGCGATGCGGGCCACGAGGAAGCCGGCGGCGCACATGCCGAACCAGAGGCCCGCCCAGATGCGTGAGAATTCCACCGACGTTTTGGTGAAGAAAGCGATGGCGATCAGCACCAGCCACACGGCGGCCCAGGCCTGCATGACCTTGACGAATTGCGGCCAGACGTGGTCGACCAGGCGAAAGTTGTAGACGTGGCTGACGTGAAACACCTGGAGCGTCAGCAGCATCGCGATCATGGTGGCGCTCAGATACTCCTGCGATTGCCAGAACAGGCTGTGGTTGCGCAGCTCATTGGCCAGAAGCGCCATGGAAATGACGATGACGGCGTCGATCATCCGGAGCACGCCGAGAATGATGGCGGGCGATTTGGTCAGATCCGAAGTTTGCATCGATATGGCGTTCAGTGTCGCGCGCGCCCGCGCGGCGCATTAGTTGATTGAGTGTAACCCTATGAAGATGCAATATAAAGTCGAATTCGACCGAATCGGTTGAAAGCGGCCGCAATCCGGGGTCGGGCGCGTTCCGGAAACAAACAAACGATTGCGGCGGATGGCGGGCTTGCGTCTACCATGTATTAACCGACTTGTCGGACAAAGGCCGGACATGCCCGATGGTGGCGATCGATCGCACGGAAGGGACAGAGGTGAGCGAGCCGGAAGTTGAAGGCGAGGGCGGCGGCAAATCCCGGCTGCCTCGCACCGCCGCGATCGCGGGCATCGCGCTTCTCGCCATCGCCGCGCTCGGCGTGGTGCTGGTGTTTCGCTTCGTCGCCGCCGAACGTCAGCGCGACCTCAGGGTCTGGCAGATCAGCCTCGGCATCATCGCCGACACGCGCGCCGCCGACGTGGATGCCTGGATCGAACGCCAGTTCACCACCGTCCGCGATCTGGCGGCGAACGAATCGCTGCAGCTCTACATGACCGAGATCGCGCTCGCCGACAAGCCGGCCGATACGACGGAAGAACCGGCGCAGGCCGGCTATCTGCGCAACCTCCTGGTGGCGACGGCGGACCGCGAGGGCTTCACGGTGCAGCGGCGCGGCACGCCGGTGAATGCCAACGTGGCGCGCGTCGGGCTGGCCGGCCTCGCCCTTCTCGATCACACCGGCAAGCTGCTGGTCGCCACGCCGGAGATGCCGCCGATCGAGGGCCGGATCAAGGATTTCCTCAGCCATCGCAAGCCGGGTGAGCGGGCGCTGCTCGACCTCTATCTCAACCCCGAAGGCACGCCGACCATGGGTTTCCTGGCGCCGGTCTTCGCCTTGCAGACCGACGCGGGCTCGGCCCAGGAGATCGGCGTCGTGCTCGGCATTCGCCCCGTCGCCGACGATCTCTATGCCCGGCTCAAGCAGCCGGGCGACGTGACCCAGACGGCGGAGACCGACCTGGTGCGGCGCGTCGGCGCCACCATCGAGTACATATCGCCGCTGGCCGACGGCACGCCGCCGCTCAAGCGCGCGCTCGCGGCCGATACGCCGGATCTGGCTGACGCCTTCGCCATCGCCACGCCCGGCGGCTTTGCCGAGCGGACCGACTATGCCGGCAACCGGGTCCTGGTCACCGGGCGGACTCTCACGGCGGCGCCCTGGACCATCGTGCGCAAGGTCGACGCCAGCGAGGCGCTGGCCGAAACCAACTACCGCAGCCGGGTGCTGCTTTCGACCTTCCTCGGCGCCATTCTGCTAGTCGCGGTGCTGCTGGTGGCCGTGTGGCGTCATGCCACCTCGCTCCGCGCCAGCGAGGCGGCTTTGCGCTATCGCGCCATCGCAGAACGCTTCAGCAAACTGTCGCATTTCCTGCGCGTCGTCACAGACAGCCAGCCGACCGCGATCGCCGCGGTCGATGCCGCCGGTCACTATACCTTCGCCAACAAGGGCGCGGCTGCTGGCCTCGATGTTTCGAGCGACGACCTGATCGGCAAGAGCATGGCCAGCGTCATCGGCCCGGCGCGGGCGCGCAGCTACGAGGAGTTGAACCGGCGCGCCGTCGCCGAGGCGCGCACCGTGAGCGGCACGCAGACCGTGGGCGAGATCGGCGCCGAGCACATCCTGCGTTCCCAGCACGTCCCGCTGCCGGGC
>DATKQA010000369.1:0-7339 GCA_035523835.1 Candidatus Sulfotelmatobacter sp. | reverse complement strand
TTCAGGTCCACGGCAAGCGAGGCGAGGAGATCGTCGATCTCCTGCCCTCTGCCGCGCGCTTCGGTCAGCCACTGGTTGCCGGCCGGCTGGTTGCCGACGGCATAGGCGTCGACGGCGGCGAGCCCCGCCTGTTCGAAGTCGGCAAGCCGCTTGCGGATGTCGGCCACCAGTTCCGGCCGCCGGACGGCAAGAACGTCGAGGTACCGGCTGGCTTCCTCGCGCGCCGCCGCAGCACTGGTCCGCGCGATCGGCGTCCGGCTCAGGGCAAGATCGGTCAGCCAATAGCGCATTTCCCCGAAGGCGATGCGAGTGTCGTTGGCCTGCTCGACGACTGCGGCCGAAACCATCGCCGTCGCCAGCGCGACGGTATTGCCGGTCAGCTTGCGCACCAGATAGAGATTGCTGGCGGCGATAGCGAAAATAAGCAGGCTCGTCAGGAGCACGAGCCGCGTGCGGATGGTAAGGCGGCGGATCATCGCCGGACCGCTACGGCAGACAGCCAAAAGCGCACGGCACCGCTACCGGCGATCGCCGCACACCCTGTCAGAAGGCGGGATTCTCCCGCATTGGCCATGGCGCTTCGCCGGTTGGTTGAAGAAACTTATTCTGCAACCTTGAAAATCTACCGGCCCTACCATGAATAAAGCGCTAACAACCCGGTTATCGGGCTAGCCATTCAAGATATTGGCCGCAACTGCAATGCGGCTTTGTCTGAACCGGTGACCCGCTTATAGCCGTCCGACAGGGCAACCAGCTCTTCGTGACTTATGACATCCTCGATTTTGCTGAACGGCCTGTCGCCGGTGCGCCGATAAACTTCACGGATGATGGCGTCTGGCGGGGTCGAGCGGTTGGCCCGCACCACCTGCGACGTCGGCTCGAGCCGCCGGGCCTGATAGGCCGCCAACGCCGCCTCGGTCGCTTGCTGCTGCGCCAGGCAGTCCGCCAGGGCGCGCGCGTCGAGGATAGCCTGGCCGGCACCGTTGGAGCCGCGCGGATACATGGGATGTGCGGCATCGCCGAGCAGCGTGATGCGACCGAAGCTCCAGCGCGGCAGCGGATCCTGATCGACCATGGGAAATTCCAGGATGGCATCGGCCGAGCGGATCAGGCCGGGAACATCGAGCCAGTCGAAATGCCAGTTCTCGAACGGGCCGATGAAATCCTCCAGCCGGCCGGCACGGTTCCAATCGCGCCGCTGGTAGTCCGGCGTCTCGATCTCGGCCACCCAATTGACGAGCTGGTTGCCCATGGGGTCGATGTCGCGGCGGATCGGATAGATGACCATCTTGCCGGTGGCCAGCCAGCCGGCCCGCACCATGCTAGCGCCGGAGAGAAACGGCCGCCAGCGCGTCGTCCCGCGCCACATGTTGACGCCGGAATAGATCGGGTCACCTTCCTCGGGGTAGAATTGTTTGCGGAGCACGGAATTTATGCCGTCGCAGGCGATCGCCGCGCGGCCAGGCTGCGGCGGCAGGGCGGCGTCGGTACCGTCGCGAAAATGCACGGTGACCATGTCGCCATCCTGCTCGGCGCCGACGCAGCGCCAGCCGGTGCGGAACCGGTCGCTTCCAGCCCGCTCGACGAAAGCCGACAGCAGGGCTGCGTGCAGGTCGCCGCGATGAATGGAGAATTGCGGCCAGTCGAAGCCGGCATGGCGGCCGAGCGGCTCGCGATAGATCAATTGTCCGAAGCGGTTGAAGAAGCAGGCCTCGGACGTGGTGATGCCGGCGGCGGCGAGCGCCGGCTCGAGCCCCAGTTCGGTCAGGACCCTGGCGGCATGCGGCAGGACGTTGATGCCGACGCCGACCGGCTTGATCTCGGGCACGGCTTCGTAGACACGGCAGGGAATGTCGGCCTTGTGCAGCAGGAGCGCCAGGGTCAGGCCGCCGATGCCGCCGCCGACAATGATCACATCCATGCGCTGTTCCCCAAGGCTTGCCGGGCCGAAAGCGGCGACCAGGAGAGACAGTCGCCCGAATCCGTCGAATCTGGCAAGCTGCGGCGACTGTTCGAGGGGTCGTCCGGGGAGGGTCGTTCATGAAGGTGCGTGCCGCTGTCGCCGAAAAAGCGGGGGCTCCGCTGGTCATCGAAACCGTGGATCTCGACGGGCCGAAGGCGGGCGAGGTGCTGGTCGAGATCAAGGCCACCGGCATCTGCCATACCGACGAATTCACCCTTTCCGGCGCCGATCCGGAAGGGCTGTTTCCGGCCGTCCTCGGTCACGAGGGGGCGGGGATCGTGGTCGACGTCGGCGCCGGCGTCACCTCGGTCAAGAAGGGCGACCATGTCATTCCGCTCTACACGCCGGAATGCCGCCAGTGCAAATCCTGCCTCAGCCGCAAGACCAATCTCTGCACCGCGATCCGCGGCACCCAGGGGCAGGGCGTGATGCCGGACGGCACCAGCCGCTTTTCGCTCGGCGGCCGCAAGCTGCACCACTACATGGGCTGCTCCACCTTCGCCAATTTCACCGTGCTGCCGGAAATCGCCGTGGCGAAGATCCGCGAGGACGCACCGTTCGAGAAGGTCTGCTACATCGGCTGCGGCGTCACCACCGGGATCGGCGCGGTGATCTATACCGCCAGGGTGGAGCCCGGCGCCAACGTGGTGGTCTTCGGCCTCGGCGGCATCGGCCTCAACGTGGTGCAGGGCGCCCGTCTGGCCGGCGCCGCCATGATCGTCGGCGTCGACATCAACCCGGCGCGCAAGGACCTGGCCGAGAAATTCGGCATGACCCATTTCGTCAATCCGCTGGAGGTGCAGGGCGACCTGGTGCCCTATCTGGTCGAGCTGACCCAGGGCGGCGCCGACTACAGCTTCGAGTGCATCGGCAACACCGCGGTGATGCGCCAGGCGCTGGAATGCTGCCACCGCGGCTGGGGCGTCAGCGTCATCATCGGCGTCGCCGGCGCCGGCAAGGAGATCGCAACGCGTCCGTTCCAGCTCGTCACCGGCCGGGTATGGAAGGGCACGGCCTTCGGTGGCGCGCGCGGCCGCACCGACGTGCCGAAGATCGTCGACTGGTACATGGACGGCCGGATCAACATCGACGATCTCATCACCTATGTGCTGGCGCTCGAGCGCATCAACGAGGGTTTCGACCTGATGCACGCCGGCAAGTCGATCCGCAGCGTGGTGGCCTATTGAGGCGGTGCCCGGTCAGCTCCAGCCGGCGTCGACCACGAAGCTCTGGTTGGTGACCATGCGGCTGTCGTCGGCGGCGAGCCACAACACCATGCGGGCGATGTCGGGTGGGTAGAGCTTCTCCTTCAGGCACTGGCCGGCGAGCATGTCGCGCTCGCCCTCGGGCGTCAGCCAGAGCTTGACCTGGCGTTCCGTCATCACCCAGCCGGGCACCACTGAATTGACCCGGATATGGTGCGGGCCGAGATCGCGCGCGAGCCCGCGCGTCAGCCCGACGACGCCGGACTTGGCGGTGAGGTAGACCGGCATGCCGGCGTTCGCCAGCATCCAGCTCACCGACCCCATGTTGATGATGGCGCCGCCGCCCGCCGCCTTCATGCCCGGCAGCACCGCCTGGGCGGCAAAGAACTGGTGCCGCAGGTTGACCGCGATGCGCTCGTCCCAATAGTCGGGCGTCACCGATTCGATGCTGTGGCGATCGTCGCGGGCGGCATTGTTCACCAGGACGGTGATGGCGCCGAGCCGCCGCTCGATCTCGCCGATCGCCTGCCGAAGCGCGGCGATATCGCGGAGATCGCAGGCGAGAAAGAGCGGCGGCACCCCGCCGGCGGCGGCGATCGCCTCCGCCAGCTTGCAGGCCGCCGCGCCGTCGAGGTCGAGGACGCCGACCCTGGCTTGCTGCGCTGCGAAATGCTCGACAATGGACGCGCCGATGCCGCTGGCGCCGCCGGTCACCAGTACGGTGCGGTCCTTGAGGCTCGGATAGGCGGCAAACCGGCTCATGTCGAGACCGGCTACTCGCCTGCGGCCGGCGCCGGGGCGCCGCGGTATTGCGCCGCGAAGCGCGCCGCTTCGCTGCCCGGACGCAGATAGACCATGCCGATGAGGCCGCAGATGACCGCGACGATGCCGCAGATCAGGAAGCCCCGCTCGTAGCCGTCGGCTGCGGTGGCGCCTTTGGAAATGGCCTGCTGCACCAGGTTGCCCATGACCATCGGCGCCACCACGCCGGCCAGGGTGGCGATCGCGTTGTTGATGCCGAGCATGGCAGAGCGCTGGGGTACCGGGGTGAATTCGCTCACCATGGCGTGGCCCATGACATAGATCACCGACGGTACCGCGATGCCGGCCACCATCATGGTGATCTTGAGCGCGCTACCCGGCACGTAGGGCATCAGAACGAGACAGAAGCCGCCCAAGGCGACGCTGGCCCCGCCGAAGATGCCGCGCGCGCCGCGCGTGGTTATGCCGCCGGCCAGCATGCGCTGCGACAGCCAGCCGGCGAAGACGACGACGAAGGGGCCGGCCGCCCAGGGCAGGGTGGTGATCCAGCTCGCGTCCTTCTGGGTGAAGCCGAGGCCTTGCACCAGATAGGGGGTGAACCAGCTCACCAGCAGCGACAGGCCCCAATAGGCACCGAAGCCGGTGGCGAAGCCGGAGAGCATGGTGCCGTTCAGCAGCAGCCGGTGATAGGGCACCCATTCCAGTGTCTGGCCGCCGCGGGGCGCTTCCGTCGTCGAGATGCTGCCTTCGCGGCCGAGGATGAACCAGGCGATGACCCAGATCATGCCGATGACGCCGAGCAGGCCGAAGGCCATATGCCAGGAATAGGTCTCGATGACCCAGTCGAGCGGCCTGAGCGCAATGACGACGCCGATGGCGGCGCCCTGCGCGATGACCGCGGTCGGCAGCGTGCGCAGCTCGTTCGGAAACCACTTATAGGCCGCGTGCAGCGCCACGGGATAGGCCGGCCCCTCGCCGGCGCCGAGCACGATGCGGCTGGCCATCAGCATGCCGATGCCGACCGCGCCGAACATGGGAAACTGGCTCAGGGCCCAGACCAGCGCCATCAGCAGCAGGGCCCAGCGCGCCTGGATGTGATTGACCACGAAGCCGGTGATGATGGCCGAAATCGAGAACAGGAAGAAGAAGCTCGCCGCGACTTCGCCGAATTGCTTCGGCGTCAGGTGCAGTTCCTTCATGATCGGCACGGCGGCCAGGCCCATCACCGCCTTGTCGACGAAATTGATCAGCATGAAGAAGAACAGCAGGGCGACGATGATCCATCCGCCCTTCTGCGGCTTCGGCTGGGCCATTTAATTCCTCCGGGGTGCGTCTATTGAATTTTTTCGGCGCGGCAAGGCAACTCTAACGTCCGAAGCCGCCGGGTTCCAGTGTAGCCGTCCGAGACCCATTGCCCAGCTATACATCTGGCGTGCCGCGGCGGGGCCAACGCCGTTGCGCGATCCGCCCGGGCGGACGAGAATGCTGCGCGGCAATAGGGCATCGTCGGCGAGGCGGGACATGAACGGGGCGGAAAGTCTGGTACGCACTTTGGTTGCAGGCGGCGTCAACGTCTGCTTCACCAATCCCGGCACGTCGGAGATGCACTTCGTCTCGGCGCTCGACCGGGTCGACGGCATGCGCTGCGTGCTCGGCCTGTTCGAGGGCGTGGTCACCGGCGCGGCCGACGGCTATGCCCGCATGCTCGACCGGCCGGCCTCGACCCTGTTGCACCTCGGTCCCGGCCTCGCCAACGGCCTGGCCAACCTGCACAACGCCAAAAAGGCGAGTTCGTGCATCGTCAATATCGTCGGCGAACATGCCACCTATCACATCAAGCACGATGCGCCGCTCACCGCCGATATCGAGGGCATTGCGCGGCCCATGTCGCATTGGGTGAAGACCTCGCCCGATTCCCGGTCGGTCGCGGCCGACGGTGCCGCCGCCATCGCCGCCGCCAGGACGCCGCCGGGCCAGATCGCCACCTTGATCCTGCCGGCCGACACGGCGTGGAACCCGGCTGAGGGAACCGCCAAGCTGCCGCCGGTGCCGGAGCGGGCCGCGGTCGGCAAGGAGGCCATGGCGGTGGCGGCGCGGGTGCTGCGCTCCGGCGAGCCGACGCTCCTGCTGCTGACCGGGCGGGCGCTGCGGGCCCGCGGGCTGGACTTCGCCAGCCGCATCGCCACCAAGACCGGCTGCAAGCTCTGGGCGCAGGGCTCCAATGCCCGCACCGAGCGGGGCGCCGGCCGCGTGGCGCTCCTGCGCATCCCCTATGTGGTGGAGCAGGCGCTCGCGGTGCTCAAGGAATTCCGCCACATCATCCTGGTCGAGGCCAAGGAGCCGGTCGCCTTTTTTGCCTATCCCGACAAGCCGAGCCAGCTCAAACCCGAGGGCTGCGAGCTGCATCGGCTCTGCACGCCGCAGGAGGATTCGATCCAGGCGCTCGAATGGCTGGCGGAGGAGCTCGGCGCCAAGCCCGGCGACGCCAGGCCGCAGGCCCGCGTCGAGACGCCGCTGCCGTCGGGCGCGCTCGGCCACGAATCCATCGCCCGCGCGCTCGGCGCCCTGCTGCCGGAAAACGCCATCGTCGTCGATGAATCCGTCACCACCGGCCGCGGCTTCTTCCCCTTCACCGCCGGCGCGCCGCCGCACGACTGGATGACCAACATGGGCGGCTCCATCGGCTACGGCACGCCGGTCGGCACCGGCGCCGCGATTGCCTGTCCGGACCGCAAGGTGATCTGCCTGGAAGGCGACGGCAGTGCCATGTACACGCTGCAATCGCTGTGGACCCAGGCGCGCGAGAGCCTGGACGTCACTACCGTCATCTTCGCCAATCGCTCGTACCAGATCCTGAAAGGCGAACTCGCCAACGTCGGTGCCGGCAATCCCGGGCGCAAGGCGCTCGACATGCTCGACATCGACCGCCCGACCTTGGATTGGGTGTCGCTGGCCAAGGGCATGGGCGTTCCCGGCAGCCGGGTCGGCAATGTCGACGAGCTCTGCAAAGCCTTCGCCGCCGCCATGAAGAGCGCCGGGCCGAAGCTGATCGAAGTGACGCTGTAGCGAAATCTGGTTATATTCAACCAGGCATAACGGGAGAAACGCGATGCAAGCCTATCCGGAAGTCTCACTGCATATCGACGGCGCCTGGGTCAAGGGCGCGCGCGGCAAGTCGGAACCGGTGCTCAATCCCGCGACCGGCGACGCGATCGGCGCGGTGCCGCACGCGGAGCGCGACGATCTCGACCGCGCGCTCGCGGCGGCGGCGAAGGGCTTTGCCGCGTGGCGCAAGGTCTCGGCCCATGACCGCTACAAGCTGATGCGCAAGGCGGCCGATATTCTGCGCGGCAAGGCCGACGCGATCGCCGAGGCGATGACGATGGAGCAAGGCAAGCCGCTGCTCGAG
>DATKQA010000368.1:0-2238 GCA_035523835.1 Candidatus Sulfotelmatobacter sp. | reverse complement strand
AACTCGCTATATCCTGTTCAATATATCGGAGGAAACCCGGACAGCGGACGGACGGCGCCTCTTGCCGCCCGCCAGAATTATCGATATACTCAGTAATATCGATATAATTTCCAACGCTCGGCGCGCAGCGCCCCGCCGCGCGACCCGCCCCTGCAGGAGGAAGCGAGATGGCAAAGCAGTCGCCCGCAGCCCGCGCCACGGTAGCCGGCGTGGCGGTCTCGACCGCACACTGGATCGACGGACGGCGGCTGCCGTCCAACCGCACCTTTGAAGTCTTCTCGCCGATCGACGGCAGCCATCTGGCGAACGTCTCCGCCGGCGGTGCCGAGGAGGCCGATGCCGCGGTGGCGGCGGCCAGGCGCGCCTTCCCGGCCTGGGCGGCGCTCGGCCCGGCCGGCCGCCTGCCCATCCTGAAGCGCTTCGCCGCCGGCATCCTGGCGCGCAAGGACGAACTCGCGGCGGTGGAAACCGCCGACAACGGCTCGCTTCTCGCCATGAACCGCGAGCGCATGATCCCGCGCGCGGCGCACAATATCGAATTCTTCGCCGAATGGGCCGTCAACCGCCGGCACGCGCCGATCGTCTCGCCGACGGTGACCAACCACGTGCGCTACGACCCCTCGGGCGTCGCGGCGCTGATCACGCCGTGGAATGCGCCGTTCATGCTGACCACCTGGAAAGTCGGGCCGGCGCTCGCCGCCGGCAATACCATCGTGGTCAAGCCGCCGGAATGGGCGCCGCTGACCTGTTCGCTGATGGCCGACATCGCCGACGAGGCGGGCGTGCCGGCCGGCGTCTTCAACCTGCTGCAAGGCATCGGCGAGGAAGCCGGCGCCGCCCTGGTGGCGCATGAGGACATCGACCGCATCAGCTTCACCGGCTCGACCGACACGGCACGCCTGATCGGCCAGGCGGCGGCGAAGACGATCACGCCGGTCAGCTTCGAGCTCGGCGGCAAGTCGCCCTTCGCGGTCTTTGCCGACGCCGATCTCGATGCCGCCGCGCAGACCATCGCCGGGCAGTACAACAACGCCGGCCAGGTCTGCCTCGCCGGCACGCGCATCCTGGTGCAGCAGTCGATCGCCGCGGATCTACTGGAGCGCGTGCGCCGGCATGTCGCGGCGAGCAAGGTCGGCGATCCCCGCGTCGCCGGCACGCGCATCGGCCCGCTGATCCATCCCGACGCCTTCCGCCGGGTGAGCGGCTTCGTCGAGCGCGCCCTGGCCGACGGCGCCAGGCCGCTGTGGGGCGGCGGCCGGCACGAATTCGGCGCGCTCTACTTCCAGCCGACCTTGCTCACCGACGTGCGCCAGGACATGGAGGTGGTACAACGCGAGGTGTTCGGCCCGGTCCTGACCTGGCAGACCTTTGCCGACGAGGACGAACTGGTGGCCGCCGCCAACGGCACCAAGTACGGCCTCGCCGCCATGCTCTTCACCCGCGACGAGGCACGCGCCTGGCGCGTCGCCGACCGTCTGGTGGCCGGCAGCCTGTGGGTCAATTGCTTCTTCGTGCGCGATCTCGCCGCCCCGTTCGGCGGCGCGCGCAATTCCGGCATCGGCCGCGAGGGCGGCGACTGGAGCATGGATTTCTACTGCGACGTCAAGAACGTCTCCGTGCTGAAGGATTCTTTCGCGTCGTAGCCGGATATCGGCCAGGCGCCGGCAAAAAGTTCCGGCGCCGAGGGCTGCCTGCCGGCGTTTCTCGACAAATACCTGCCGGACTGAGCCCGATCCCCGCGCCCGGTTTGGCGCCTCGTGCCGCCTGTGGCATACAGGGCGGCGGAAACCGGGCTGCCGGAACCTTGGGGAGGAAGCCATCATGCAGTTGAGCCATCGGATGGGCGAGCTCGGCACCGAGAGCGCCTTTGAGGTGCTGGCGCGGGCCAATGCGCTGGCCGCGAAGGGCCGCTCGATCGTCAACCTCGGCATCGGCCAGCCGGATTTCCCGACCCCGCCGCATATCGTCGAGGCCGGCCGCAAGGCGCTGGCCGACGGCCACCACGGCTATACCCCGGCGAACGGCATCCCGGCGCTGCGCGAGGCGGTCGCCGCCGACATCGCCAAATACCGCGGCGTGACGGTGCAGCCGGACGATGTCGTGGTGGTGCCGGGCGGCAAGGTGACCATGGCCTTCGCCATGCTCATGTTCGGCGAACCCGGCGCCGAGATCCTGTTCCCCGATCCCGGCTTCCCGATCTACCAGTCGGTGATCAAGTTCTCCGGCGCCGCGCCCGTG
>DATKQA010000367.1:0-2097 GCA_035523835.1 Candidatus Sulfotelmatobacter sp. | reverse complement strand
GCGGCGTACGTGCTGTCATACCGGAAAAGGCAAATTACTGATCGATTTTCCAAAGGGACCGCATGACCAAGATCCTTCTCGTCCGGCACGGTCACGTCGCCGGCATCTCTCCGGAGCGCTTTCGCGGCCGCGCCGACCTGCCCCTGACCCCGGAGGGCCGCCGCCAAGCTGAAAGGACTGCCGAGCGCATCCGCGCCACTTGGCAGCCGACTGCGATCTATGCCAGTCCGCTGTCGCGATGCCAGGATACGGGCGCCGCCATCGGCCGGCCCTTCGGCCTCAAGCCGATCGCGCTCGAAGGACGGGTCGATATCGATTACGGCAAATGGCAAGGGCTGACGCCCGATGAAGCGAAGGCGCAATGGTCCGCTGAGGTCGATCTCTGGTATCGGGCGCCGGACGAGATAAAGATCCCGGGCGGCGAGAGCCTGCAAGAGGTGCGGGCGCGGGTCGCGACCGCCCTGCAAAACGTTTGCGCCGCGCATCCCAAGGATACCGTGGTCCTCGTCGCGCATGACAGCGTCAACCGCGTTATTCTCCTCCATGCCCTCGATGCTTCGCTGGCGCGCTATTGGCGTATCCGCCAGCATCCCTGTGCCATCAATGAGATCGAATTCGGGGAAGATGGCTTCGTCATCGTCGCGATGAACCAGACCGACCATTTACGCGACGACTAAGCGCCCGGCGGACATCAGCCAGTTCCCGAGCGGATCATGTCTCTGTTCGGCGGCGATAGATGGCTGTATTGACCGCGCCGGCAACGACGAGCTTCGCAGGGAGGCTTCACCCGGCACGAAGGCGGCATTCCAGCCGGAGTGCCGCCCTTCTCATGGCCGGTGAGGCCTATAAGCGTTGTGCTTGGCGTCTTCGATCACGACGGCTTGTTACTGGGATCTGAGCCCCGCATAACGGCGGCCGACCCCGATGAACACCGGCAGGGCCGCCAGTTCCGCCACGACACAGAAGACCACCGTCGCCGGGACCGAAATGTCATAGAGGATGCCGATGGCGGCGCTGCCGAGGAACCAGGCGATGCCATACACCGCCGTGAACAGCCCGAACGCTGACGCCCGCCGCTGCGCCGGCACCATCGGAGCAACCGCCGCCGGAATAATCGACTCGTGAACTCCGATGCCGAGGCCCCAGAGCGCCGCGCCGATCAGCGCCGTCCAGAAACCGCCGAGAAAGACCAAGGGCGCGAAAGCCGCCGAGAGCAGCGTCAAAACAATCAGCACGCGAAAGCCGAACTTGTCGAACAGGCGGCCGAAGAGGAGCGACCCGCCGCCGCTGACCGCCATGGCGATCGAATAGAAAATCGCGATCCAGTCTCCCGGAACGGAGCCGGTGTGACCAAAATGATAGGCGATCACCGGATAATCGGCGAAGCCCGCCGCGACCAGCGCAGCGCCTACCAAATACATCCAATAAAGACGCGGCAGGCCGCTGCCCGACACGTCCGGCGGCGAGGACTCGAGGTCTTGTGGGTGCGGGTAGAGCGATCTTGCCAGCAGAACGAGCGCGATATTGATGAGGGCTGGAACCAGGAGGACCGCGAACGCCTGCCGGAATCGGCCGCCATGCGCCAGAACGGCAGCCACGAGCAGCGGGCCGACCATTGCACCCGACTGATCCATTGCCTCGTGCAGGCCGAACGCCCAGCCGTAACCGCCGATCCGCTTGCCGGCGTGCGAAAGCATTACGTCTCGCGGCGGATTGCGGATCGCCTTGCCGACCCGCTCGAGAATGATGAGTACGGCCGCAGCGGGCCAGTTACCGGAAAGCGCCAGCGCGGGCACGGCTGCCATTTGGATGCAATAGCCCAGGATCGTGATCGGCCAGAATTTTCCGGTCGCATCGGCAAGACGCCCTGATACGAGCCGCAGGCCGTATCCCAAAAACTCGCCGAAACCGGTGATGATGCCAACTGCGGTCGCGGTTGCGCCCAGCGACGCCAGGTAGGGCCCGATGATGCTGCGCGACCCCTCATAAGTGAAATCGGCAAAGAAACTGAGGACGCCGACGAGGAGAACGAAGCGGAGCGCAATCTGGCTGCCCCGTGTGGCCGTCCTGGAGAACGAAGGAGAGCTGCTCCTGTCG
>DATKQA010000366.1:0-4935 GCA_035523835.1 Candidatus Sulfotelmatobacter sp. | reverse complement strand
CGCGGCGTTCCGCGCGCCCGGCGCCGGTGCTAGGCTCGAGGGGAGTTGCGCCAACAGTCAATTGTTCCACGATGCCCGAGCGAGAGCCTTTCGATCGCCTGTCCGCCGCCGACGGCGCCACCATCGCCTATCACAGGGTGCCCGGCAAGTCTCCGGGCGTGGTGTTCTGCGGCGGTTTCAAGTCCGACATGACCGGCACCAAGGCGACGGCGCTCGATGCGCATTGCCGCGAGGCCGGCCGGGCCTGCCTCCGCTTCGACTACTTCGCCCATGGCGCCTCCTCCGGTTCGTTTCTCGAAGCGACGGTCGGCCGCTGGGCCGAGGACACCATCCAGGTGATCGACCGGCTGACGCAGGGGCCGCTGGTGCTGGTCGGCTCTTCCATGGGCGGCTGGCTCATGCTGCTCGCCGCGCTGGCCCGGCCGGAGCGGGTCGCCGGCCTGGTCGGCGTCGCGCCCGCCGCCGACTTCACCCAGGCTCTGATGGAGCCGAGCCTGCCGGCGGAGGCGACGGCTGCCTTGGCGCGCGACGGCGTCTGGCACCGGCCGTCGCAATATTCCGCCGATCCCTATCCGATCACGCGGCGGCTGATCGAGGAGGGCCGCCGCCATCTGCTGCTCGACAGGCCGATCCCCTTCCGCGGTCCGGTACGCCTGCTGCACGGCATGCGCGATCCCGACGTGCCCTGGCGGCATTCGCTGAAGCTGATCGCCGCGCTGGAGAGCCGCGACGTCACGCTGACCCTGGTCAAGGACGGCGACCACCGGCTGTCGGAGCCCGCCGACATCGCCCGCCTGATCGAGACCGTGGAGACGCTCTGCCGCCAGGTCGCGTGAGCCAGCCGTCGCCTCCCATCACGCCGAGAGCCGTTGCAGGTAAGCGCAGAGCATGTCGGCCGCCGCGCGGGCATATCGGTCGACCTGCGCCGGCGACGCCGCCGTCTCCGACACGCTCTTGCCGACGGCGCCCAGGGTCATGCCGATGAGATCCGCCGCGACCGCGCGCCGCGCGCCGCCGAGCGATGGCACCGCCTGCCGCATGAAGGCCTGCAGCGCCCGGCGCCCGGCCTGGCGATGGCGGGTCGCCTCGGGGGTATCGCGGTAATAGGGCGCGGCGTCGCCGAGCGCGCGGCGCATCCGCGCCTCCTCCCATTCGGTGCGGAAGAATTCGCGCACCGCCTTTCGCAGCCGATCGCAGGGAGCAAGCGCGGCATCGCTCAGGATGCGGTCGAGCAGCGCCGCGGTCGCCGTCCATTCATCATGCTGCAGGCGGAACAGGACCGCCTCCTTGTTGGGGAAATATTGATAGAGCGAGCCGACGCTGACCCCGGCCTTTTCGGCCACGCGCGTGGTGGTGAAGCGGTGCGCGCCGTCGCGCGCCAGAACCTGAGCGGCCGCCGTCAATATGTCGGCGACGAGCTGCGTCGAACGGGCCTGCTTCGGCTGTTTTCGCGAGGCGACGCTGGGTCTTGCGCGGGTCGGCATGGCGTGCTCCGGAAATGCGAATGGAAAAGGCGAATGATTGTTCGTATTTTTCCTGGAGCAACATCGCACTGTCAAACGGGTCTTCCATGACGACACTCACCACGCCGCCGGTAGCCGCGCTGCTCGAGCGGCTGTTCGCCGAAGCCGAGGCGGCCTCGGCCGCGCTCGCTCCGGCTTTCGCCGGCATGTCCGCGGCGGAGCGGGCCGCGCTCCTTTCCAGCAAGACCGAGTACCGCGCGCTCTATGGCCGCATGAAGGACGTGCCGCTCGCCGTTTCGCCGGAAACCGGCCGGCTGCTCTACATGCTCGCGCGCGCGGCGGGCGCGCGGCAGATCGTCGAGTTCGGCACGTCGTTCGGCATCTCCACCCTGCATCTGGCCGCGGCGCTGCGCGACAATGGCGGTGGACGGCTCATCGGCAGCGAATTCGAGCCGTCGAAAGTGGCGCGTGCCCGCGCCAACATCGCTGCCGCGGGCCTGTCGGAGCTGGTCGAGATCCGCGAGGGCGACGCGCTGCAAACGCTGGCGCGCGATCTGCCGGCGGAGATCGATCTGGTCCTGCTTGACGGCGCCAAAGGCCTCTATCCGGAAGTTCTGGCCTTGCTGCAGGACCGCCTGCGGCCCGGCGCGCTGATTGTCGCCGACAACGCCGACTGGAGCCCGGAGTATCTCGCGCAGGTCCGTTCGCCCGCGGCGGGCTACCTGTCGGTGCCGTTCGCCGAGGAGATAGAATTGTCGATGCGGCTCCCCAAGGAATAGAACTCGACGGTCTCGCCGAGGTGATCGATGGCGAAGGTTTCGCCGCTCGTCGGCCGGATGCCGAGGCGATAGGTGGTGGCGCCGAAGATGCCGTCGCCATGCACGCCGTCGGCGGCCAGCGGCAGCACGATGCGTTCGCCCTGGCCGAGGCCGCCGAAGGCCCGGTGTACCTTGCCGTGGCTGTGCATCAGGGCCGGCTCGGCGACGACGCGTTTGTAACGGGCGAAGACCGCGCCGTGCGCCTCGGGCCGGAAGCATTCGTCGAGACGGCGGCCGTGGATGTTCCTGCCCAGCACGGCGACGATCTCCTCCCCCGCCAGGCGGCCGACGAAGGTGCCGAGCGCATCGTCCCAGCGCCAGGCCCAGACGATGGCGAGATGCTGACGGATCGCCGCCGGATCGATGTCGCGCCAGGCCGGCATAGACCGACCGGCCCGCGCCGCGTCCCAATGCTGGGCGACCGCGAGCAAGGCGGGGTCGGAGACGGCGGCGCGGAAGGCTTCGTACGACATGCCGCTTCCCGGTCTGATCGACCGGCAATCTAGCATAGGCGAGCGGCCATACCGAGCAGCGGACCGCCAGGAGGGAGGCGAGGGACGCCGGCTGCCCGACAGCCCTCGTCCAGGCCGATGGTGGGCCGCTTACTTGACGACGGTCAGGAGCGCCGGATTCACCAGGTGGAAGCCGACGCCGATGACGATGAGATAGGCCAGCAGCACCAGCGTCCAGCCGAAGTTGTGGCGGATCACCTCGCCCTCGTTGCGCACGAACTTGCTGGTGGAGACGCCGACACTCGCCGTCTGCGGCGCCACCGGCTTGCCGATCTCCGCCCCAACGGAGTTCAGCGTCGGCAGCAGCAGGGTCGGGAAGCCGAGCTGCACGCCGACCAGCGCCTGGAACTTGCCGAACATGGCGTTGGTCGAGGTGTTCGAGCCCGACAGGGCCACGCCGATGAAGCCGAGGATCGGCGCCACGACCACGAACCAGGTGCCGAGGTAGGAAAAGCCCTTGGCGAGCGAGGAGGCCATGCCGGAGTAGTTGAACACATAGGCCAGGCCGAAGATGAAGACGCCGACCAGCAGCGCGCCCCACATCTGCGAGAAGGTCTTGGCGAAGATGCCGCCGATCTGCCCCGCCTTCAGCTTGCCCATGGCCATCAGCAAGATCGCCACCACGATCCAGGAGGCCAGGATGGCGGAGCCGCCGACCCAGGGAGCGAAATTGAAGGCGGCAGTGATGGTGGCCTTGATCTCCGGCGCGTTGGCGGTGACCTTGACCAGGTACCAGCTCACCTTGGGCAGCGGCGACCAGGGGCCGGTCCAGGCGGCGACGATCACCACCAGCACGACGAAAGGCATCCAGGCCTGCGCCACTTCACCCGAGCTCAGCCCATGGCGGTCGACGCCGGCGAGCGCCGACGCCGCCACCGGCTTGCCGCCGTAGCCGAGCACCTGGGCCGGCTGCCAGACCTTGAGCAGCAGCAGCAAGGCGACGAAGCAGACGATGGCGCCGATCACGTCGGGCAGGTACGGCCCCCAATAGAAGGCGGTCGGCCATTGCCCGATGATATAGCCGAGCGAGCCGACCACCGCGAGCGGCCAGCCGCCCTTCAGCCCCTCCTTGCCGGAGACGAGATAGATCAGCACCCAGGGCGGCAGCAGCGCCAGCACCGCGACCACGGTGCCGACCGAGCCGGAGAGCGCCAACAGCGGATAGCCGGTAACGGCCGCCAGCGCGATGACCGGAGCGCCGAGCGCACCATAGGAGACCGGCGCATTGTTGGCGATGGCGGCGACGCGGATGGCATCGAGGTCGGTCAGGCCGAGCGTGATCAGGATCGGCGCCACCACGGCCCAGGGGTAGCCGAAGCCGACGAGGCCCTCGAGCAGCGCGCCGAAAGCCCAGGCGAAGAGCATGGTCTGCACCCGGACATCGAGCGTGCCCTGGCTGATCAGCCAGCGGCGGAAGTTTTCGAATACGCCGGTGGCGCCCAGGGTATTGAACAGCACAAGACCCCAGAAGGTGATCCAGTCGACGTTCCAGACGCCGGTGGCGGAGCCGTAGATATAGGCATGGGCGCCGGTATCCACCGGCATGCGCCAGACCCAGACGGCGAGGATATAGGTGACGATCGAGCCGATCAGCACCGCGAGCCAGGCCGACATGCGGACGATGGCCAGCAGAAACAGCAGCAGCACCACGGGAATCAGGGCGACCAGGCAGGTCAGCCCGATATTGCCGAGCGGATCCACGATTTGCGTGAACATGCCCCCTCCATAGTTCGTTCTTGCCGGCCGTTGTCGGCCGTGCGTTTCCCCCGCCACTTGCGCGGCAGCAAAATAATAGCACGATTTGCCATTAGTTACAGCAATCTAGGCGCCAATCTACGCGCCCTGCCGATTTCTTGGGCAAGGCTGCGGCGGCATCACCGCGCGCGGGCGATGCCGTGCTTGCGCAAATAGTGCCGGAGCTGGTCGTAGGTCAGGCCGAGGCGGCGCGCCGCGCGGCGCTGGTTGAAGCGGTCGGCGACAAGCGCCTGCTGGATCAGCTCGGCCTCGAAGCGGCGCACGCGCTCCTGCAGGCCGCCGGCGGCCTCGGCGGTCGTTGCGGCCTCGGCCGGCGCGGCCTTGCGTTCCGGGGCGGCGGGACGGAACGGCGAGGCGAAGGCGTCGAAGACGATCTCGTCGAGCGGC
>DATKQA010000365.1:0-5519 GCA_035523835.1 Candidatus Sulfotelmatobacter sp. | reverse complement strand
GACGAAGGCTTTCCGCGATCCTGGCGCTCGACGTCGTCGGCTACACCGGCCTGGTGCACAAGGATGCCGCCGGCGTGCTGGCCGCGCTCAACGCGATCTATCGCGCCGTGGTGACGCCCGCCGTCGCCGCCGGCGAGGGGCGCGTGGTGAAGCTGCTGGGCGACGGCGCGCTGATCGAGTTTCCCTCCGCCCGGGCGGCGCTCAATTGCGCGGTCCAGGTGCAGCAGGCGATGCGCCGTCCGGACCCGCCCTATCGCTTCTCCGAAGCG
The DNA here is from genome assembly GCA_035523835.1 of Candidatus Sulfotelmatobacter sp. Taxonomy (GTDB): domain Bacteria; phylum Pseudomonadota; class Alphaproteobacteria; order Ferrovibrionales; family Ferrovibrionaceae; genus DASQHM01. The sequence goes on along the minus strand of DATKQA010000365.1, from coordinate 5,250 downwards.
ATCAGGCTGCGTGCCGGCCTGCATGCCGGCGACGTCGTGGTCGAGGGCAACGACATCCTCGGCGAGGGTGTCGCGGTTGCCGCGCGGCTGCAGGCGGCGGCGCAGCCCGGGGGCATCCTCGCCTCGCGCAGCTTCTGCGACCTGGCCGGCAGCGATGCGGCGGTGCGGCTGCGGGGCGAGGGGCTGCACAGCTTCAAGGGTGTCGCTCAGCCGATCGAGGTACTGGCGGTCGATTTCACCGACGCCGCGGTGAAGGCGCGCCGCGCCAGCCTGGCGCAGGAGCAGGAAATCCGGTTCTGCTCGGCCAAGGACGGCGCGCGGCTGGCCTGGACGGTCAACGGCGAGGGGCCGATCGTGGTCAAGGCGCCCAACTGGATCGGTCACCTGGAACTGGACTGGCGCAATCCAGGCATGGTGCCGCTGCTCACCGCGGTGGCCGGGAGATGGCGGCTCATCCGCTTCGATCAACGCGGCAACGGCCTGTCCGACTGGGACGTGAAGGACATCAGCTTCGAGCACTTCGTCGATGATCTCGAGCGCATCTTCGATACCGCCGGGGTGGAAAGGGCGCCCATCCTCTCGGTCTCGCAAGGCGGCGCCATCGCCGCGGCCTTTGCGGCGCGTTGTCCGGAACGCGTCTCCGCCATCGTGATGATCGGCGCCTTCGTCGCAGGGCGCGCCAAGCGCCACTCGAAAAAGGAGATCGAGCAGGCCAAGGCGCTCCGGGCGATGATGGCCGCCGGCTGGGACGACGCCTATCCCTCGCTCCGGGACCATATGGCCAACGTGATCGTGCCGACGGCGAGCGAGGAGGAACGCCGGCAGTTCGCCGAGGACATGCGCCGCATCATCTCGCCGGACAATGTGGCGCGCATCCGCCAGGTCGTCGACAATATCGACATCACCGGTCTCCTGCCGCAGGTCGCGGCGCCCTGTCTCGTGCTGCATTGCCGGGACGACAGGATGCAGCCGATCGAGCAGGGCCGTGCGATGGCGGCCGGCCTGCCGAATGCCCGCTTCGTCGCCTACGACGGCGCCAACCATGTTCCGCCCGAGAGCGATCCGAGCTGGCCCTTGATCGAGCGCGACCTGCAGGCCTTCCTCGCCCTGCACGCCGTCTAGGGCGGCGTATCAGGCCCCATCGCGCTTCGGACCGCGATCGATGCCGGGATCGCCGCCGCCCGCCGTGACGGCAAGCCGGCCGAGATAGTGCGCCCAACCCTCGTCGTGGCCGGCCGCCTGCTCGGCGCTCGGCAGGCCGCTATGGGTCATGCGGAGCAGCGTGCCGCTGTCGCGCTCCACGAGATCGATCTCGACCAGGCTCGATCCCGGCGGCACCTTCTCGCTGCCCTCCCAGCCGAAGCTGTAGGCGAGGCGATGGACCGGTACGACCTCGCGGAAGGCGCCGCGCGCCACGTTGGCGGGGTTGCCGACGCCCTTGACCAGATAGACCCCTGTGGGGCGCGTCTCGGTGGTCGCCTCTGCGCCCATCCAGCGCACGATCTTCTCCGGATCGGTGAGAAAGGCGAAAACGCTGGCGCGCGGCGCTGCGATATAGATCTCACGTCGGACGACGAAGGGTTCGCTCATCGATGCCTCCCTGGTGCGTTCAGCGGGAGCGGCGTGGCAATCCTCAGCCTACGTTAGCCCGTGACAAGGGTGGCGCGTCAACCCATGATCGCGCCATGCAGCTTTCCGCGACGCTCGCCTGGCTGGTTGATGCCGCCGCCGAGACCGCCGGTGCCGACCGGCTGCTGGCCGAACTCGGCGCGCATCTGCTCGCCGACGGCTTGCCGCTCGCGGGCGGCGCGCTGACGCTCGATGTTCCGCATCCGCTGATCGCCCGGCGCACCTGGCTCTGGCGTGCCGCCGGCGGTGAAGTCATCGAGGCCGTCGGATTCATGCCGGGCGAGCCCGCCACGGCGGGGCAGGCGGGCCGCGCCGACGATGCCGGACGACGCTGGCTTGCCGGCATTGCCGCCGGCCGCGTGCACGAGGATGCGGTCGGCGCGCGGCGCGACGCGCCTTCGCTCGGCTGGATCGGGCCGCGGCCGTTCACACCGGCGGAGCGCGACGCGCTGCGTCTGGCCGCGCGCTTCGCCATGGCGCCGCTTGCCGCCCTGGCGGCACGCGCCACCCTGACGGCGACGCTCGAAGCCTATCTCGGCCGGCGCAGCGCGGCTCGGGTGCTGGCGGCGCCGCTCCGCCGCGACCTGGGCGAGACCATTCAGGCGGCGCTGCTCTATGCCGATCTCCGCGGCTTCACGGCGCTCTCGGAAAGCCATGCGCCGGCCGTGGTCGTCGCCGCGCTCGACGCCTGGTTCGATCGCATCGCCGGCGCGGTGCATGCTTTCGGCGGCGAGGTGTTGAAGTTCATCGGCGACGGCCTGCTGGCGATCTTTCCGGTCGCCGGCGCCGAGCCGCGCAGCGCCTGCGACGCGGCGCTGCGTGCCGTGGCGGCGGCCCGGGCCGGCATGGCGCACCTGGACCGGGAGCGGCTTCGACAGGGCTTGCCGGCGCTGCCCTTCGGTGCCGCCCTGCATCTCGGCGAGATGCTCTGGGGCAATATCGGCGCCGCCGACCGGCTGGACTTCACCGCGATCGGCCCGGCGGTCAATCTGGTGAGCCGGCTGGAACAGCTCTGCCGGCCGCTCGGCGAGACCATCCTGGTGTCGGGCGCGCTCGCCGCCGAGACGGCAACGCCGCTGCGCGCGCTCGGCACGCACGAACTCCGCGGCATCGCCACCCCCTGCGCGGTCTTCGCCCTGCGCGAGAGCTGAGGCGGGGACTGCTTTCCGGGCAAGAAGAACGGCGGCGAGGCCGGGGATGGCTGGGGGACTAGGATTCGAACCTAGGTTGCCTGAGTCAGAGTCAGGAGTGCTACCGCTGCACCATCCCCCACCGGGAGGCCGCCGTTTTACTGCCGGGGCAGGGCGAATTCAACAGCCGAATTTCCCTCCTGCCGGCCCCCGGCGCGGCCGTCGCCGGCCCCATGCAGGTTCCGTGTTGCGCCGGCCGGGAAGCTGCTAAAGTCTTTCCGGCAAAGCCGCTTCGGGCGGCGGGCGGGACGGGAGCAGTCGGGTGGCGCATACGGAAGCCGGCATGGACGATCGCGGCGCCGGCAGGCCGATGCGGCGCGGCGGGCGCTTCGAGCACACCTACGCCGCCCTCGATCTCGGCACCAACAACTGCCGGCTGCTGGTGGCGCGCCCGGTCGACGACGGCTTCCGGGTCATCGACGCCTTCTCGCGCATCGTCCGCCTCGGCGAGGGCCTGGCCCGCAGCGGCCGGCTGTCCGAGCCGGCCATGGCGCGCACCATCGAGGCCTTGCGCATCTGCGCCGCCAAGCTCGACCGCCGCGGCGTGACCCGGCTGCGCGCCGTGGCGACCGAGGCCTGCCGCAAGGCGGCGAACTGCGCCGACTTCGTTGCCCGCGCCGCCGCGGCGACCGGCCTTGCGCTGGAGATCATCACCGCCGCCGAGGAGGCCCGGCTGGCGCTCGCCGGCTGTGCTCCGCTGCTCGACTACGACAACCGCCACGCCCTGGTGTTCGACATCGGCGGCGGCTCGACCGAACTGATGTGGCTGCGGCTCGAGGACCGGCGGCCGCCGCACCTGCTCGGCTGGCTGTCCATCCCGCTCGGCGTCGTCACCCTGGCCGAGCGCCACGGCGGCATCCATGTCGACGATGCCATTTTCGAGCGCATGGTGGCCGAGGTGGCGGCAGAACTGGCGCCGTTCGAGGCCCGGCACGGCCTGCGCCGCCACCTGGCCGACCGCGCGGTGCAGATGCTCGGCACCTCGGGCACGGTCACCACCGTCGCCGGCGTGCATCTCGATCTTGCCCGCTACGACCGCTCGCAGGTGGACGGCATCTGGCTCGACGCCGGAGATATCGTCGCCGTGACCGGCCGGCTGGCGGCGATGGACTATGACCAGCGCGCGGCGCACGGCTGCATCGGCGTCGACCGCGCCGATCTCGTGATCGCCGGCTGCGCCATCCTGGCGGCGATCATGCGGGCCTGGCCGCTCGCCCGGCTGCGCGTCGCCGACCGCGGCGTGCGCGAGGGCGTGCTGTTCGATCTGATGCGCGAGGCCGACGGCGACTTCCTGGCTGCGGGAGAGTGAGCGTGGCGCGTGACGGTGCGCCGCGCAGCGGACGCATGCTGCATACGCGCGTCCGCACGGCGCGCTACCGCAGCCTGTCCTCGGCCCGCTGGCTCGAGCGCCAGCTCAACGATCCCTTCGTCGCCGCCGCCAAGCGCGCCGGCTATCGCTCGCGCGCCGCCTGGAAACTGCTGCAGCTCGACGACCGCTACAAGCTGTTCCACGCCGGCTCGCGCGTGCTCGATCTCGGCGCCGCGCCGGGCGGCTGGAGCCAGGTCGCGGTCGAGCGCTGCCTGGCCGGCGCGCCGGGCGGCGGCGCCGTGCTGGCGGTCGATATCGCCGCCATGGCGCCGATCCCCGGCGCCACCTGCCTCAAGCTCGATTTCATGGCCGCGGATGCCGAGACCCGTATCCGCGCCGCGCTCGGCGGCGCGGTCGATGTGGTGCTGTCCGACATGGCGGCGCCGGCGACCGGCCATCGCCAGACCGACCATATCCGCATCATGGGCCTGGCCGAGAGCGCCTTTCACTTCGCCTGCCAGGTGCTGAAGCCGGGCGGGCATTTCGTCGCCAAGGTGCTGAAGGGCGGCACCGAGAACGCGCTGCTCGCGGCGCTGAAGCAGCATTTCCGCCAGGTGCGCCATGCCAAGCCGGAGGCGAGCCGGAAGGATTCCGCCGAGGCCTATGTCGTCGCCACCGGCTTCAAGGGCGGCGCCGGCTGACGGCCGGCTTGCGGCGGGTTAGGGGTTCTGGTCCCAGTCGGGATCGCTGCTCGGGCTCATCGGCACCGCGGTGGCGAGCAGGCCCTTGCCGGGAATGTGGTTGATCTCGAGCCGGATGCCGTCGGGATCCTCGAAGACGAAGAAGTAGTAACCCGGCGCGAATTCCCGCTCGATCGGCCCGCGATCGATATGCGCGCCCATGCTGCGCAGCTTCTCGGCCGCCTTGTCGACATCCTCGCGCGAGCGCGCCCTGAGGCAGAGATGATGCAGCCCGACGCGGTTCTGCACGAAGCGCTCGTCCTGGTATTCCTCGGCACAGCGCTGGATGCCGAGCGCGGTGCGGCCGCCGACGTGATAGACGAAATTGTTGCCGTCGTAGACCTTGACCAGGCCGAGGAAGGGCAGCAGCTCGCAATAGAAA
>DATKQA010000364.1:0-7993 GCA_035523835.1 Candidatus Sulfotelmatobacter sp. | reverse complement strand
AACTCGGAGACCAGCGACAGGATGGCCAGAGCGGCCATGCCGCCGGCCGCGGCGCGCGGCCGGCGATAGGGCAGCGCAAAAATCACCAGCAGCCCGAAGGCCAAGGTGGTCGCCAGCTCGATCCCCTGCATGCTCGGCGGCCGGCGGAGCAGGCTGCCGGTCAGGGCGGATTCGATGATCTCCGCATGCACCTCGATGCCCTGCATCGGCCCCATCGGCGTCTGCTTGACATCGACCAGGCCGAGGCCGGTGACGCCGAGCAGCACCATCGAACCCTTGAAGGCGGCGGGATCGAAGGAGCCGTCCAGCAGCCGCGCCGCCGAAACATAGCGGTTGGCGAGCGAGGGGGTGAAATAGGGGTAGGCGCGGGCGTGGGCGTCGGTCGGCAGCAGCCGGTTGCCGAGCAGCACGCCGCGGACGCCCCAGCGATCGGTCTGGATGACGAGCGGCGCGCGATAGGCCAGGCGCAGCATCTCCAGGGCAAAGCCGGGCACCAGCCGCCCCTCGCCCAGGATCATCAGCGGCGCCCGGCGCACCACGCCGTCGCGATCCGCATTGCCGACCAGGGCGCCGCGGCCGCGCTCGGCCGCGGTCAGCTCCGGCAGGCTGCGCAACAGCACGGGATAATGCTGCAGGAACGGCCGCGGGTCCGCGCCGCTCTGGCGCACCAGCGTCATGGCGACCGGACCCGGCGGCGCCGCCGCCTCGTCGCTGACGCCGAGGCCGAGCACCGTCGGCACCGTGCGCAAGGCTTCGGCCAGCCGCGTTTCGTTGCTCGGCAGGCGCTCGAGCGCCTCGGCCGTCGCCGCCGGCAGGTCGGGAATCGCCTTGGCGAGGCGCTGCGGCGACATGCGGTCGGGTTCGGCAAAGATGATGTCGATGCCGAGCGCCGCCGGCCCGCCGGCAGCGATGCGGCGGATCAGGGCCGCCACCAGGGTGCGCGGCCAGGGCCATTGCCCGAAGCGGCGCAGGCTCTCGTCGTCGATGGCCACGATGCTGACCGGCAGCGGGGTATAGACGCGCGGCGCCAGGCGCTGTTCGAAATCGAAGCCGCGCAGCCAGCCTTCTTCCAGCAGGCCCGGATCGCCGGCGCGCAGCAGGCAGAAGAGCAGCAGCACGCCGAGCGCGAGGCGCCGGCCGGGAACCGCGAGGGCGGCGCGTAGCGGCGCGGGCAGAATGTCGAGCCGCACGCCTAGAGCGCGATCTCGAGCCCGTCGTAGGCCGAGCTGACCTTGACCTTGTGGCCGTTGCGGCTGAGCGCCTCGAAGCGGATCGTCTCGCCCTGGATGAGGTCGATCATGTAGTCGTCGAACGCCGGCTCGTGGTGAAACAGGACGAGCTGCTTGACCTGGGCAAGCTGGGCCAGTTCCACCGCCACCATGTTGCTGGAATGGCCCCAATCCTCCTTGACCGAAACCGTGTCGGCCAGCGAATACATGGCATCGAAGATCAGGAGATCGGCGTCGCGGAAGAAGGGCACGAACGGATAGTGCTCGTCGAGCGTGGTGAACTTGTGCTCGGAGTCGGTCGAATAGACCACCGCCCGGCCGTCCTTGCTGAAACGGTAGCCGTAGGAATCGCCGGCATGGAACTGTTGCAGCGCCTCCACGGTGACGCCGTCGATCTCGTAGCGGCGGCCGGGCTCGAGTTCCACGAACTCGATGGCGGCGCCGAGCGTGCGGAAGTCGACCGGGAAGCAGGGCGCCGACTGCTGCCGCTCCATGGCCTCGCGCAGCACCTTGTGGCAGCCGTGGATGCGGATGACGTTGCCGGGAATATAGGCCGGGGCGAAGAACGGAAACCCCATGATGTGATCCCAGTGCACGTGCGACATGAAGACGTTGTAGCGCTGCGGCCGGCCGGGACCATGCTCGGCCAGCACCCGGTTGCCGAACTCGCGCACGCCGCTGCCGAGGTCGCACAACATGAAGGCTTCGCCGCCGGTCGCCAGTTCGACGCAGCTCGAATTGCCGCCGAAGGTGCCGCGGACCGAAAACGGCAGCTCATGATCGATGAAGGCATCGACCGCTTCCGCCGTGTCGAGCTTGCGGCCCTGGGCGGCGATCAGCGCGTCGCGCACCTTCATGCGCACGCTCTTTTGCCCGAGCGGGGTCGGCAGCGAGCCGCGGGTGCCCCAGAAGCGGACGAGCATGGCGGATGCCTCGGGCGAATGCCGGCGGTTCAACGCCAGGCGGTGGCGGCGTCGGCCGGGGTCTCGAACACCGGCACCACGTAGGAGAAGCGGCTGATGGCGAAAATCTCCTTCACCACCGGCCCGAGCGCGGCGACGCCGATGCGGCCCCTGGTGGCCTTGGCCTGCTTCGAGGCCATCATCAGCGCCCGAAGGCCGGCGCTGGAGATATAATCGACCTTGGTCAGGTCGAGGATGACCGACGCGCCCTCGGCACCAACAGTTGCGAGCAGACGATCCTGAAAGGTCGCGCTGGTATCGTTATCGATCCGCCCCTCCGGGCAGAGCACCACGATATCGCCCTGGCGCCGCTCAGCGATCTGCACGGTTGCCCCTCCAGCATGCGCCGGCTGTTCACTGCAGCCTGATTTGTCCCCCCATCCCGCGCCGATATTCGATCATTCCACGATCCGGCACAAGGGCGGCGTCGGCGCCGACATCCCTCCTCCTCGTCATGCCGGCGACAAGTCGGCATCCAGCGAGATCGATGCCCTGGACCCCGGCTTTACGCCGGGGTGACGGATGGTGCGACAGTCATCACCTCCTCCTCGTCATGCCGGCGACAAGCCGGCATCCAGCGGGATTGATGCTATGGACCCCGGCTTTACGCCGGGGTGACGGATGGTGCGGTAGCCATCGCCTTCGCGTCGCCATCTGCATCCGGTGCCCTTCGGCCGATTGCCCTGCGGCGCCGTTCGCGTTCAGGCGGCGGCCGTCCGCGCCAGGGCGGCATCATGCAGAATCATGTCGGCAGCCTTCTCGCCGATCATGATGGTGGCGGCATTGGTATTGCCCGAGACCACCGAAGGCATGATCGAGGCATCGACGACGCGCAGCCGCCCGACGCCGCGCACCCTGAGCCGCGGATCGACCACCGCCGCTTCGTCGGCACCCATGCGGCAGGTGGAGACCGGGTGGTAGACCGTGCTGCCGCGCTCGCGGCAATAGGCCAGCAGGGCGTCGTCGGACTGGCAGGCCAGGCCCGGCTCGTACTCGCCGGCGACGTAGGGCTGGAGCGGTCCGCCCTGCATGATGCGGCGGAGCGCGCGCAAGCCCGCCACGTTGGTCCGCCGGTCGGTTTCCGTCGCCAGGTAGTTCGGATGGATCGCCGGCGGCACCTGCGGATCGGCGCTCTTGATGCGGAGCCAGCCGCGGCTCTCGGGGCGGAGCTGGCAGATGGAGGCGGTGAAGCCGGAAAAGTCGTGCAGCTTGTCGCCCATCTTGTTGGTGCTGAAATTGATGAAGTGCACCTGGATGTCCGGCGAGGCGAGGCGTCGGTCGGTCTTGAAGAAGGCGCCGGCATAGCCGGCGCTGATCGTGAGCGGCCCCTTGCGCAGCAAGGCGTAGCGCAGCCCGATCCGCGCGCTGCGCAGGGGATTCCGCACGTCGTCGTTCAGGGTGATGGCCTTGCGGCACTTGAACACCATGCGCACCTGATAATGGTCCTGCAGCGCATCGCCGACGCCGGCGCGGTCGCGCAGCACGGCGATGCCGTGGCTGTGCAGGAGCGCGCCCGGACCGACGCCCGAGAGTTGCAGGAGCTGCGGCGAGTTGAAGGCGCCGCCGGAGAGGATCACCTCGCCGGTCGCCGTCGCCGTCTTCAATTGCCCGGCATGGCGGAATTCGATGCCGGCCGCGGTGCCGTCGCGCCAGAGGATGCGCGTCGCCAGCGCCTCGGTGACGACGGCGAGATTCCGGCGATGGCGGATCGGGCGGAGATAGCCGACGGCGGCGCTGCAGCGCCGGCCGCGGCGCGAGGTGGTCTGGAAATAGCCGGCGCCTTCCTGGCTCGCGCCGTTGAAATCGGCATTGCGCGGCAGGCCGGCCGCCGCCGCCGCGGCGATGAAGGCATCGCAGAGTTCATGCGGCTCGGTGGCGTCGGAAACGCAGAGCGGCCCGCCGGTGCCGTGCAGTTCGTCGGCGCCGCGCGCCTGATGCTCGGCCCGGCGAAAGTAGGGCAGCACGTCGTCGAAGCTCCAGCCTTCGTTGCCGAGCTGGCGCCAATGGTCGAAATCCTCCTTCTGGCCGCGGATATAGACCAGCCCGTTGATCGAGCTCGAGCCGCCGAGCACCTTGCCGCGCGGCTGCACGATGACCCGGTTGTTCAATTCGGGCTGCGGCTCGGTCTGGTACAGCCAGTTCACCCGCGGCTTGTTGAACAGCTTGCCGTAGCCGAGCGGAACATGGATCCAGGGATCGCTGTCGCGCGGTCCCGCCTCCAGCAGCAGGACGCGGTAGCGGCCGGACGCGGTCAGCCGGTTGGCCAGGACGCAGCCGGCCGAGCCGGCGCCGACGACGATGAAGTCGAAGCTGCCGAAGTCAGCCGCCATGATGCCGTCCGTCGCCGCGCATTTGCCGATAGCCCTGCCGCCGGCCGCCGGTGCAAGATACCGGCTCGCCGCATGGTTTCAACCGGACCCGCCGCCGTCAAGGCGCGTCGCCGGCACATGGGCCTCGTGCGGATGCGAGGGGGTTGCGATGTCGTTCCAGGAAGTCGCCACGGGATTGCGCTTTCCCGAAGGGCCGATCGCCATGCCGGACGGTTCGGTGCTGCTGGTCGAGATCAGGGCCGGCACGCTGACCCGGGTCATGCCGGACGGCGCACGCACGGTGGTGGCCGAGACCGGCGGCGGCCCGAACGGCGCCGCCATCGGCCCGGACGGCGCCTGCTACATCTGCAACAACGGCGGCTTCCGCTGGCATGAGGAAGGCGGCTCGGTACGGCCGGTGGCGCAGGCCGACGACTACAGCGGCGGCCGCATCGAGCGCGTCGACCTCGAGACCGGCGCGGTCAGCGTGCTCTATAGCGAGACCGCGAAGGGCAAGCTGCGCGGCCCCAACGACATCGTCTTCGATGCGCATGGCGGCTTCTGGTTCACCGACCTCGGCAAGGGCCGCGCCCGCGACATGGACCGCGGCGGCGTCTATTACGCCAAGGCCGACGGCAGCCTGATCCGGGAGGTGGCCTATCCGCTGATGACGCCGAACGGCATCGGCCTGTCGCCCGACGGCAAGCGGCTCTACGTGGCGGAAACCGCGACCGGCCGGCTCTGGGCCTATGACATAGCGGCCCCCGGCGAGATCGGGCCGCGGCCCTTCCCCTCGCCGAACGGCGCAACGCTGGTCGCCGGCCTGCCCGGCTATCAGCTCTTCGATTCCCTGGCGGTCGACAGCGCCGGCAACATCTGCGTCGCGACGCTCTTCAACGGCGGCATCACGGTGATCGCGCCGGACGGAAAATCGATCGAGCACGTGCCGATGCCGGATATCTATACCACCAACATCTGCTTCGGCGGCCCGGCGCTGCGCACCGCCTTCGTCACGCTTTCTTCCAGCGGACGGCTGGTGGCGATGGACTGGCCGCGGCCGGGCCTGGCGCTCAACTATCTCAACCGCTGAGGCTCGGCGAGCGGTAGCACGCCGCTCACGGCTTGGCGCGCAGCAGCAGGGCGCCGGCGATCGCTTCCCATTCGGCGGCGAGCGGCACCGTCGCCGCCGATCGCCTGGCACGCCGGTACCAATAGCCGGCGTTGTCGGCGTCGCCCTCCTTGCGGTGCAGATAGGCATGCACCCAGGCGCCCTCGGCATCTGCCTGCGCCTGGGCGCATTCGTGCGCCCTGTCCCAGTCGCCCTTGGCGTCCCACCACAGGCCCTGCAGTGCCGGCGGCAGATCGGCCGGCGGCTGGGCATGCACCAACGACTCCGTGAAGGCCCGCAGGTCCATGGCGATCAGCGCGGCTTGTCGCCGGCGAGCGTCACCCGGTGCATGACCCGGCGATAGCCGTGATAGTCGTTGACCGGATTGTGCTGCGTGCAGCGGTTGTCCCAGAGCGCCAGCGAGCCGACCTGCCAGCGGAAACGGCAGGTGAATTCCGGCTTGGCGACATGCTGGAACAGGAAGCCGAGCAACGGCGCGCTTTCCTCTTCCGTCATGCCCTGGAAGCGGATGGTATGAGCGATGTTGATGTAAAGCGCCTTGCGGCCGGTCTCGGGGTGGGTGCGCACCACCGGATGCTCGGCCAGATAGTCCTGGCGCACGTCGGCCTTGGCATGGTCCTTCATGCGGTCCTCGCGCGTCTTGCTGGTGTCGGCCTTGGCCGAGCTGTTGACGCCGACCAGCCCTTCGAGCAGCGCCTGCAGGCGCGGCGACAGCGCCTCGTAGGCGAGATACATGTTGGCGAAAAGCGTGTCGCCGCCGACCGGCGGCACCTCGCGCGCCACCAGCATGCTGGCCATGGGCGGCACATCGAGATAGGTGGTGTCGGAATGCCAGATGCCGCCGAAATTCACCCGCTCATGCTCCAGCTTCATCACCGGGATGACTTCCGGATAGCCCTCGATGCCCTTCACGAAGGGATATTCGATCGGCTGGCCGAGCTTCCCGGCGAAGGCGAGGAATTGCGCCGGAGTGAGTTCCTGGTCGCGGAAGAAGACGACCAGGTGCTCGAGCCAGGTGCGGCGGATGGCGGCGACGGTGCCGGCGTCGAGCTCGCGGCTCAGGTCGATGCCGAAAATCTCGGCGCCGAGCGCTCCGGCCAGCGGCCGCACCTCGATCGGCTGGTTGCTCATGCTCGCTCCTCCCTCGCCGGCGCCAATTCTACACCGGCGTGAACATCGGCACCGGCGGGCCGCCCTCGCTCGGCTTGAACACCACCCTGACCTTCTGGCCGATGCGCACCTTGTCGAGATCGCAATCGACGATATTGGTCATCATCGTCGGCCCCTCATCCAGGGTCACGTAGGCGATGCAATAGGGCACCGGCGCGCGGCGCATGACGCTGTAGGTATAGATCGTGCCCCGGCCCGCGGCAGTCAGCCATTCGGTGCGGTCGCTGAAGCAATGGGGGCAGATGTTGCGCGGATAATGGTGCAGCTTGCCGCAGGCGAGGCACTTCTTGACCAGCAGCCTGCCCGCGGCCGCGGCGTCCCAGAAGGCCTGCGTCTCCGGGCTCGGCTGCGGCGCGGCGATCTTGCGTTCGGTGGCGGGCATCGTCTATTCCCTTTCCAGAATGACCGTGGCGCTGCCGTGCCGGCTGCCGAGCGAGCCGCCGGTGCCGTGCGCGATGGCGAGGTCGCAGTTCCTCACCTGCACCTTGGGATGCGCTTCGCCGCGGAGCTGGCGCACCGCCTCGATCACCTTGGTCATGCCGCCGCGGTTGGCCGGGTGGTTGTTGCAGAGGCCGCCGCCGTCGGTATTGAAGGGCAGCTTGCCGACGCCGGAAATGAGGTTGCCGTCGGCGACGAACTTGCCGCCCTGGCCCTTGGCGCAGAAGCCGAGGTCTTCGAGCTGCATCAGCACGGTGATGGTGAAGCTGTCGTAGATCGAGGCGTATTTCATGTCGGCCGGCTTCACCCCGGCCTCGGCGAAGGCGGCCGGCCCGGACCAGACGGCGCCGGTATAGGTGAGATCGATCTCGCCGCCGCGCTGGTGCTTGGGCGCCTCGCCGGCGCCGATGATCTTCACCCTCGGCCGCTGCAGGCTCTTCGCCACCTCCGGCGCGACGACGATCAGCGCGCCGCCGCCGTCGCTGATGACGCAGCAGTCGAGCCGGTGCAGCGGATCGGCGATCAGCGGCGAATTCACCACCGCCTCCACCGTCACCACCTCGCGCAGGAGCGCGTGCGGATTGTGCTGGGCATGGTGCGAAGCGGCGACCTTGATCCAGGCGAGTTGCTCGCTGGTGGTGCCGAACTCGTGCATGTGGCGCATGGCGCACATCGCGTACATGTTCACCACGGTCGGGCCGTAGGGGAACTCAAACGGGTCGTCGGGGGTCGGCGTGCCGCCGCGGCTGCGCGGCA
>DATKQA010000363.1:0-15432 GCA_035523835.1 Candidatus Sulfotelmatobacter sp. | reverse complement strand
CCCCCGCGCCAGATGCGGCAGGAAAGCCTCCGCCATGTGCATCGGTGCGATGCAGTTGACGGCGAACGTCTCCAGCCAGGCCTTGCTGTCGGTGGCGCCGATGCTGGCCGCGCCGCGGCCGGCGATGCCGGCATTGTTGAGCAGGACATCGAGCGCCGCCGCCTTCAGCGCCTCGGCCAGCGCGGCGATCGACGCCTGGTCGGTGACCTCGAGCGCGTGCAGGCTGACGGCGCCCCCGGCTGCCTTTTGCAAGGCCGCCGCCTCCGTCGCCTTCGACGGGTCACGGCAGCAGGCGAAGACGCGCCAGCCGGCGGCGACGAACTGACGTGCCAACTCCAAGCCGATGCCGCGGTTGGCGCCGGTGATGAGGACGCTCTGCATGGGAACAAGCTTAACGGCGTCGGCCCGGCCGAGGCCAGCGCTCTTTGCCGCCGCGGCGCTATCGGGCGAGCGTCACCGCGAAACGTTCGGCGAGCGCCGAGCGCCCCGCCTCGGTCAGGCTGACGCTGCGGTCGTCGCGGGTGCGCCGGAGCCAGCCGAGCTCGAACAGCCGGGCGGCGAGGGCGGCGCCGAGCGCGCCGGCCAGGTGCGGCCGCCGCTCGCTCCAATCCAGGCAGGCGCGGGCAAAGGCACGGCGCTGCTTGCGCACGGCGGCGAGTTCGATGCCGAGACCGGCGACGAACCGCTCGCCGGCGCCGGTGAGATGGAAGTCGCGATCGCGCCGCTGCAGATGGCGCCGGGCGATCATCGCCTGGGTCAGTTCCACGCCAAGCTGCCCGGCCAAGTGATCGTAGCAGACGCGCGCCCGGCGGATGGCGTCGACCGCCTTGTCCGGCCGCGGCGGCTTCGGCCGGCTTTTCACCGCCACGACGATCATCTTCTCCAGGATCTCGCCGATCTCCGGACCGGTCAGGCGGTAGTAGCGGTGCCGGCCCTGGCGCTCCTCGGCGATCAGGGCGGCGAGCTTGAGCCGCGCCAGATGGTGGCTCGTCGTCTGCGGCGTCACGTGTGCGCGATAGGCAAGCTCGCTCGCGGTCAGGGCACGGCCGTCCATCAGTGCGGTGAGGATGTTGGCGCGCGCCGGATCGCCGATCAGCGCCGCCACTTCGGCGATATTGGGTTCTGCATTCATATTTCGATCATAGCCGAAACGTATCGGCATGACAAGGGAAGGACGGCATGAAATGTTGGCTTACGCCAGCGCCACGCAAGGGAGTCGAGCCATGGCCACGATCGCAGATGCCGTCCGCCCGGGTGCGGCCGAGCGCCGCTTCCGCATCGACGGTCCCATCGCCGGGCGCCACCTCTTCCTGCGCCACCTGCCGGCGCGCCGGGCAACCCGGGCCGGGTGCCGTCGCGCCGTGCTCTATGTGCACGGCCTGTCGTTTCCCTCGGCGCTTTCCATCGCGTTCCGCTTCGACGGCCGTTCCTGGGCCGATCACCTGGCGGACGCCGGCTTCGATGTCTGGGGGCTGGATTTTCTCGGCTTCGGCGGCTCGGACCGCTATGCGGAAATGGCGCTGCCGCCGGCCCGATCGGCGCCGCTCGGGCGCGCCGATCTCGGCGTGCGTCAGCTCGAGCTCGCCGTGCGCTTCATCCTGCGCGAGCAGGGGCTCGGCCGGCTGTCGCTCATCGCCCATTCCTGGGGCACCATGGTTGCCGGCCGCCTCGCCGGCGATTGTCCGGAGCTGATCGACCGGCTGGCGCTGTTCGGACCGTTGACCGAGCGTCCCGCGCCCGAAGGAGGGGCGCCGCCGGCGCTGCCGGGCTGGCGCCTGCTGACGGCGGCCGAGCAATATGCCCGTTTCACCGAGGATGTGCCGCGGGGCGAGGCGCCGGTTCTGCTGCGGCGCCACTTCGATCGCTGGGCGCGCGCATGGCTGGCGAGCGATCCGGCTGCGGCCGAACGCGATCCGCCGGCCGTGGCCAATCCGCTCGGGCCGCTCGCCGATGTCACGGCGGCCTGGCACGGCCGGCTGGCCTACGATCCGGCCCGGGTGCGGGCGCCGGTGGCGATCCTGCGCGGCGAATGGGATTCGCTATCGACCGATGCGGATGCCGTCTGGCTGCAACGCGCATTGCGCCAAGCGGCGGAGGTTCGCGACATCAAGCTCGCCCGCGGCACCCACCTCATGCATCTGGAGGAGGGGAGGGCGCGGCTGCACGACGCGGCGCGCGACTTCCTCGCCGCGGGCTGAAGGGCGGATGGCGGACTACAGCACCTGGAAGACGTGGTAGGTCGGGCCGCTGGCCGAGCGCGAGCCGGTCGAGATGCAGCAGATGCGGTTGATCCAGCCGTATTTCTCCGATGCCGTCTCGAAGTAGGGTGTGGCACGGAAATAATAAAGGCTCGGATCGACCGCCTCGCCCTGGTTGAGCCGGTCGATCACGTCCTTCGGGCCGTGGCGCAGCCCCTTGTAGGTCATGTAGATGTGCTGCTTGTCGTCGGTCTCCATGGTGAGGCGGACGTCGAGCTGCAACACGCCGTCGTGGCGCAGCAGCAGCCAGTCGCCGCCGCCCGCCAGCACGCTGCCCTTGAGCTTCGGACCCTCGAAACGGCCGCCCATGACCCGGGCGATGCGCCGCCCGCCGAAGGGCGTGTCGCCGAGCGAAAGGACGGGCGGCACTTCCAGCGTGATGGTGAACAGGAACTCGGTCTTGATCTCGGGCATGGCGGGCTCCCGCGCGAATGGCGATCGCCAAGCTTAGCCCGGCGGCGCAACGATTTCCTCTGTCTTCGACTTGTCACGAAGGGCGGGCTAAGGTGCCGCGCGACGGCCCGGCTCGGGAGGAACCATGCAACCATCGCTTCGCCCCTGGCGGCGGCCTCGCCGCTATCCGCCGCCCGGCACGGCGCCGGGCACCCTGATCGTCGATCCCGATGCCGCGAGGCCGGTCGTCCGGCTGATGCTATACGGGCGCGAGGCCACGGAAGAGCGCACCGTCGAGGACGTGGACAGCCTCGCCGATCTGATCGGCGGTCCGCAAAGCATCTGGGTCGACGTGCAGGGTCTTGGCGATCTCGCCACCATCGAGCGGCTCGGCGCGCTGTTCAACCTGCATCACCTGGCGCTGGAGGACGTGCTGCATCCGGAGCATCGGCCCAAGGTCGAAGAATTTGACGATTACCTCTTCATCATCGCCCGCGTGCCCTATCCCGGCGAGCCGTTCCACACCGAGCAACTGGCGATCTTCGCCGGCCGGGGCTGGCTGGTCTCGTTCCAGGAGGGCCGCCGGCACCAGGGCGGGAGCGGCGTCTCCGGCGGCGATTGCTTCGCGCTGGTGCGCGAGCGCATCCGGCACCGCCGCGGCCGCATCTGCGAGGGCGGGGCGGATTATCTCGCCTATGCCCTGCTCGACACCACGACCGATGCCTATTTCCCGGTGCTGGAAGACCTCGGCGAGAAGATCGAGGTGCTGGAGCAGGCGGTGATCGCGGTGGCGGAGGCGAGCCTGATCGGCCGCATCTACGGCATGAAGCGCGACCTGCTCAACATCCGCCGCGCCATCTGGCCGCAGCGCGAGGTGATCAACGCGCTGCTGCGCGACGACGGCGGCATCGTCGCAGACACCACCAAGGTGTTCCTGCGCGATTGCTACGACCATACGGTGCAGCTCGTCGACACCGTCGAGACCTATCGCGACATCGCTGCGGGCCTGATCGATGTCTATCTCTCCAGCGTCAATACCCGCCTCAACGAGGTGATGAAGGTGTTGACCATCATCGCCACCATCTTCATGCCCTTGAGCTTCATCACCGGCCTCTATGGCATGAACTTCGACCGCACGGTGTCGCCCTGGAACTTGCCGGAGCTCGGCTGGAAGTACGGCTATCCCATGGTGCTCGGCCTGATGGTGCTGATTGCGCTCGGCATGCTGTTCCAGTTCCGCCGCAAGGGCTGGCTCGGCAGCGGCTGGCCGGCGGCGCGGAAGCCGGAGGAGGCGCCATGACCGCGGCGCGGCAGACCGGGAAGGCTGCGAGGCTGCGGCCGGCCCGCACGCCGCTCGACCGTCTGCGCGAAATCTGCCTCGCCCTGCCGGAAGCGGCGGAGCAGGAAACCTGGGGCAGCCCGACCTTCCGCGTCGCGGACAGAATCTTCGTCAAATACGCCACCGGCGACGGGCGCGCCTCGTTCTGGTGCAAGGCGCCGGCAGGCAGCCAGGCGGTGTTGGTCGGCGCCGATCCCGCGCTTTTCTTCGTGCCGCCCTATGTCGGCCCCAAGGGCTGGATCGGCATGCGGCTCGACGTGCCGCTCGACTGGCAGGAGGTCGCCACGGTGGTCCGGCGCAGCTATCGCCTGGTGGCGCCGAAGCGGCTGGCGCTGTCGCTCGACTGACGGTGCGCTATTCCGCGGCCGCGCGCCGCGCCAGCGCCGGCCCGTAGCCGCCGCCGGACGGCGTCTCGATGACGAAGACGTCGCCGGCGCCCATGTCGGTCTTGTCGCGGCCCTGCAGCATCTGGCGCGCGCCGTCGCGCCGTTCCACCCACTGCCGCCCGACCTGGCCGGGCTCGCCGCCCGCCAGGCCGAACGGCGGCACCGAGCGATGACTGGAAAGGAGCGCCGCCGTCATCGGCTCCAGGAAGCGGATGCGGCGCCGCGCGCCGTCGCCGCCGCGGTGCCGGCCGGCGCCGCCGGAACTCCGGCGGATCTCGAAGCTCTCCAGCAGCACCGGGAAGCGCCATTCCAGCACCTCCGGATCGGTCAACCGCGCATTGGTCATGTGCGTGTGCACCGCCGATGTGCCGTCGAAGTCCGGCCCGGCGCCGGAGCCGCCGCAAATCGTCTCGTAGTATTGGTGACGGGCGTTGCCGAAGGTGAAGTTGTTCATGGTGCCTTGTGCCGCGGCCATGACGCCGAGCGCGCCGAACAGCGCGTCGGTGATGCACTGGCTGGTCTCCACGTTGCCGGCCACGACGGCAGCCGGGTACTTCGGGTTCAGCATGGAGCCTTCCGGCACGATCAGCTCGATCGGCTTCAGGCAGCCGCCGTTGAGCGGAATGTCGGTATCCACCAGGCAGCGGAAGACATAGAGCACGGCGGCGACCGACACGGCCTTCGGCGCGTTGTAGTTGGTCGGATGCTGCGGCGAGGTGCCGGTGAAATCGATCCGCGCACCGCGCTTCTCGCGGTCGATCGTTACCTTGACGACGATCTCGTAGCCGTCGTCCATCGGATAGGTGAAGCTGCCGTCGCGCAGCTTGCTCAGCACGCGGCGGACGGACTCCTCGGCGTTGTCCTGCACGTGCTTCATATAGGCATGCACGACGTCGAGGCCGAACTCGTCGACCATGCGGCGGAGTTCCTGCGCGCCCTTCTCGCAGGAGGCGATCTGCGCCTTGAGATCGGCGATGTTCTGCGCCGGATTGCGCGAGGGATATTTGCCGGAGCGCAGCAGCGCCTCGACCGCGCTCTCCAGGAAGCGGCCGCGGTCCACCGCCTGGAAATTGTCGATCAGCACGCCCTCTTCTTCGACCACGCGGCTGTCCGGCGGCATGGAGCCGGGGGTCAGGCCGCCGATGTCGGCGTGATGGCCGCGCGAGGCGACATAGAAGAGCACGCGCGCGCCCTCGCGGTCGAACACCGGGGTGATGACCGTGACGTCGGGCAGATGCGTGCCGCCGTTGTAGGGCGCGTTGAGCACGTAGACGTCGCCTGCCCGCATGCTGGCGCTGCGCGCGCGGATGATGGTCTTGATGCTCTCGCTCATCGAGCCGAGGTGCACCGGCATGTGCGGCGCGTTGGCGATGAGCTCGCCGTCGAGATCGAAGATGGCGCAGGAGAAATCCAGCCGCTCCTTGATATTGACCGAATAAGCGGTCTTCTCCAGCACCGACCCCATCTGCTCGGCGATCGACATGAAGAGGTTGTTGAAGATCTCCAGCATCACCGGATCGACCGAGGTGCCGATGGCGGTGCGCTTCGGCAGCGCCACCACCCGCGCCAGGATCAGATCCCGCTTCGGCGTGAGTTCCGCCTGCCAGCCCGGCTCCACCACCGTCGTGGCGGTGCGCTCGGCGATGATGGCAGGGCCGTCGACGCGATCGCCGGCGCGCATCGCGTCGCGATCGATCACCGGCGCTTCGCGCCAGGCGCCGGCCATGTGCGCCCGCACCTCGGCCAGCCGGGGCAGGGCGGCGGCGTGGTCCCGCGCGCCCTCGACGAAGGGCATGTCGTCGACATCGGCGCCGCGGCCGACGGCCTCGACCGCGATGGCCTCGACGATGAGCTGCTTTTCCGGCGAATGGAAGCCGTAGCGCTGGCGGTGCGCCTCCTCGAAGGCGGCGGTGGCGCTCGCCGCATCGCCATGCGGGATCACCATCGGCGTGTCGGAGCCGGCATAACGCAGGTGCAGCCTGCGCAAGGTGGCGATGCGCGCGGGCTCGACGCCTTGGCGCGCCATTTCGCCGGCCGCTTCCGCCGCCAGCGCGGCCAGCTCGCCCTCGATGCTGGCGAGCGTCGCATCGCTGAGCGGCGCCTCGACCGCCTTTTCGCGCAGCAGCCGCATGTCGGCGAGGCCCATGCCATAGGCCGAGAGCACGCCGGCATAGGGATGCAGCAGCACCCGGGTGATGCCGAGCGCATCGGCCACCAGGCAGGCGTGCTGGCCGCCGGCGCCGCCGAAGCAGTTCAGCACGTAGCGCGTCACGTCGTAGCCGCGGGCGACGGAAATCTTCTTGATGGCGTTGGCCATGTTCTCCACGGCGATGGCGAGAAAACCCTCCGCCACCTGTTCCGGCGTGCGGGCGTTGCCGGTGGCGGCCTTGATCTCGGCGGCCAGCGCGGCGAATTTCTCCCGCACCAGGGCGGCGTCGAGCGGCTGGTCGCCGTCGCGGCCGAACACCTTGGGAAAGAAGCGCGCATCGATCTTGCCCAGCATGACGTTGCAGTCGGTGACGGTGAGCGGGCCGCCCTTGCGGTAGCAGGCGGGCCCGGGGTCGGCCCCGGCGGAATCCGGACCGACGCGGTAGCGCGCGCCGTCGAAATGCAGGATCGAGCCGCCGCCGGCGGCGACGGTGTTGATCAGCATCATCGGCGCGCGCATGCGTACGCCGGCCACCTGGGTCTCGAACGTGCGCTCGTACTCGCCGCTGAAGTGGCTGACGTCGGTCGAGGTGCCGCCCATGTCGAAGCCGATGACGCGCCCGAAGCCGGCCATCGCGGACGTTCGCACCATGCCGACCACGCCACCGGCGGGGCCGGACAGGATCGAATCCTTGCCCTGGAAATAGTGCGCGTCGGTCAGGCCGCCGTTCGACTGCATGAACATGAGCTGGCCGCAACTGTCGCCGAGCTCGCCGGCGACCTGGTCGACGTAGCGGCGGAGAATCGGCGAGAGATAGGCATCGACCACGGTCGTGTCGCCGCGCGAGACCAGCTTCATCAGCGGGCTGACCTGGTGGCTGGCGGAAACCTGGGTGAAGCCGATTTCCTTGGCCAGCGCCGCCACCTGGCGCTCGTGTTCCGGGTGGCGATAGCCGTGCATGAAGACGATGGCGCAGGCACGGATGCCGTCGGCGAAAGCGCGCTCGAGGTCGCGGCGGGCGGCGGCGAGGTCGAGCGGCGTCAGCACGGTGCCGTCGGCCATGACCCGCTCGTCGATCTCGACCACCTGCTCGTAGAGCAGTTCGGGCAGGACGATATGCAGCGCGAACAGGCGCGGCCGCGTCTGATAGCCGATGCGCAGGGCATCGCGAAAGCCCCGCGTGGTCACCAGCAGCGTGCGCTCGCCCTTGCGCTCGAGCAGCGCGTTGGTGGCGACTGTGGTGCCCATCTTGACGGCGCCGATGCGATTGGCCGGCAGCGGCTCGCCGGGGCGTAGCCCGAGCAGGTCGCGGATGCCCTGCAACGCCGCGTCGCGATAGTGGCCGGGGTTTTCCGACAGCAGCTTGCGGGTGAGGATTTCGCCATCGGGCCTGCGCGCCACGATGTCGGTAAAGGTGCCGCCGCGGTCGATCCAGAATTCCCACAGCGCCGTGCGTGCTACCATAGCCTGTCTCCCGGGTCCCTCGTGTGCCGGACGGATCGAGCAGACCTCGAATACGTCATTAAATCCAATCCCAATTTACGATGAAGCTCGATAAGACGAGCTTATCAGCGCCGACGTTCACGGCCGATACTCCCTGGCGACTGCTACGGCGATCTCGGCGACCCTCTCGGCGGCGAAACTGTCCGGCGCGGCCGGCCAGCTCACCACGAAACTCAGGCGCGGCAGGCTCGCCGTGGTCTTCAGCCGGCGCAGCTTGCCGACGCCGGCCATCGCGCCGAGGATGGCCGGCGGGATGACGGCGATGCCGATGCCGTCGAGCGTCATGCGGACCACGGTGGCGAGCGAGGCACTCGCATGGATGGTGGCCCGCAAGCCGGCACGGGTGAATATCTCGCGCACCGCGACATGCGGCTCCGTGTTGCGCGAGAAGGTGATGATCGGCTGGCGCGCGATCGTCGCCAGCGGCACGGTCTTTCGCGGCATGCGGAGCTTTTCGCCGGCGACAAAGGCGAGCGGGAAGCTGCAAAGCGGCCGGCTGTGGATGTTCGGGCCGCCCGCGGGGCCGAGCAGAAGGGCGAGGTCGATGTCGCGGGCGAGCAGGCGTTCGCGCAGGTTCGGCGAGATATCGACCTCGATCTCCAGCTCGAGGTTCGGATAGGCGGTGTTCACCCGTTCGATCAGCGCCGGCAGCCAGGTGTGCACGATGGTCTCGCTCACGCCCAGCCGGACGATGCCGCGCATGGCCGAACGATCGCCGACGGCCTCGACCATCTCGCTGCGCAGGCGCAGCAGCCGCTCCGAATAGGCCAGCAGCTCGCGGCCCTTGAGCGTCGGGGCGACCAGGCGGCGGTCGCGCTCGAGCAGGCGCACGCCGAGCAGGTTCTCGAGTTGCGCGATCCGCATGGAGACCGCCGGCTGCGTCGTGTGCAGCTTCTCCGCCGCGCCGCGGAAGCTGCGCAAGGTCGCCACCCACATGAAGGTCTCGATGGTCTTGAAATCGAGCAAGAGGCAGGGCCGCCGGCGTTGTTGATAACGCCAATTTATCAAAATTGATCCGAAATTGCGATTGGACAGCATGGCGGTGGAATGCTGGCCTGTGGCGAAACGGTCGGAGGCACCGCCCATGCCGCAGAACAATCCCGACGGGGCCGACAGGTCCCGCGAGCCCGCGACACCGCTGGAAGTCCGTCGCCGCTGCCGCGCCGGCGCGCACGACGGCCCGACCGCCGGCCTGGCGCCCGGCTTCGTGCAGGGCAATCTCGCGATCCTGCCGCGTAATTGGGCGCACGAGTTCCTGCGCTACTGCCAGGCCAATCCGAAGCCCTGTCCGCTGCTCGGCGTTTCCGATTGCGGCAGCCCGCACGTCAGGGCGCTCGGCGCCGACCTTGATCTGCGCACCGATCTGCCGCGCTATCGCGTCTGGCGCGAGGGCGAGCTGGTCGGCGAACCCTGCGACCTCCTGTCGGTCTGGCGCGACGATCTCGTCAGCTTCGTCATCGGCTGCTCCTTCTCCTTCGAGGAAGCTCTGTTGCAGGCAGGCCTGCCGCTCCGTCACCTCGCGCTCGGCTGCAACGTGCCGATGTACCGCACCAACATGGCGACCGAGCGGGTGGGCCGCCTGCATGGGCCATTGGTCGTGTCGATGCGGCCGCTCCGGCCTGCGCACGCCATCCGCGCGGTGCAGATCACCACGCGGCTGCCGGCCGTGCACGGCGCGCCGGTGCATATCGGCCTGCCGGAGGCGATCGGCATCGCCGATCTGGCCAGGCCGGACTATGGCGACGCCGTTCCCGTGGCGGCGGACGAGCTGCCGGTCTTCTGGGCCTGCGGGGTGACGCCGCAGGCGGTCATCGCCGCGGCCAGGCCGCCCTTCGCCATCACCCATGCGCCGGGATGCATGCTGGTGACCGATCTCAGGAACGCCGAGCTGGCGCTGTTTTGAACCACAAAAGCACCGGCGGTCGCGCCGGGTCAAACGGGGAGGAGAGAGTATGTCGACGACGACGGTGACGACAGGCGAACATCATCCGACCGCATGGTATGCGGGCATGAAGCCGAAGGAGAGGACCACCTTCTGGGCCTGTCTCGGCGGCTGGGTGCTCGACGCCATGGACGTGCAGATGTTCAGCTTCGCTATCCCGGCCATCATCGCGAGCTTCGCCATCAGCAATGCCGAGGCCGGCCTGATCGGCACAGCGACCCTGCTGTCCTCGGCGTTCGGCGGCTGGTTCGCGGGCGCGCTGTCCGACCGTTTCGGGCGGGTGCGCACCTTGCAAATCACCATCGCCTGGTTTGCGCTCTTCACCTTTCTCTGCGGCTTTGCCACCAGCTACGCGACGCTGTTCGCCTTCCGCGCCCTCATGGGCCTCGGTTTCGGCGGCGAATGGGCCGCCGCCGCCGTGCTGATCGGCGAGGTCATCAGCGCCGAGCATCGCGGCAAGGCGGTCGGCGCCATGCAGAGCGGCTGGGCGGTCGGCTGGGGCATTGCGGCGCTGATGGCGACCGGCCTGTTCAGCCTCCTGCCGCAGGAGATGGCCTGGCGGGCGCTGTTCTGGGTCGGGCTCACGCCGGCGCTCCTGGTGCTCTTCGTGCGCCGCTTCGTCGACGAGCCGGCGGTCTTCGCCCGCACCCAAGGCAACTTCGCCGCCGCCGGCAAGAAGCCGAACTTCCTCGAGATATTCTCGCCCTCCACCCTGCGGACGACACTGCTCGCCTGCCTGCTCACGACCGGCGCGCAGGGCGGCTACTACGCCATCACCACCTGGCTGCCGACCTTCCTGCGCACCGAACGCAAGCTGTCGGTGCTCGGCAGCGGCGGCTATCTCGCGGTCATCATCGCCGGCTCGCTCGTCGGCTACCTGATCAGCGCCTGGCTCAGCGATCGGCTCGGCCGGCGGCTCAATTTCATCCTGTTCGCGCTCTGCTCGATCGCCACCGTGGTGCTCTATACCCAGCTCGCCATCGACAACACGACCATGCTCTATCTCGGCGTCCCGCTCGGCTTCATCGCCTCGGGCATCTTTTCCGGCATGGGGCCGTTCCTGACCGAGCTGTTTCCGACCCGCATCCGCGGCTCCGGGCAGGGTTTCGCCTACAATTTCGGGCGTGGCATCGCGGCGCTGAATCCCTGGTTCGTCGGCAAGCTCAGCGCGACCCTGGCGCTCGGCCAGTCGATCGGCGTTTTCGCGGTCATCGCCTATGGCCTGCTCATTCTCGCTGCCCTGGCGCTGCCGGAGACAAGGGGCCGCGAGCTGACCGCCGACACCTGAATAGCCCCGCCGGCCCCGAGCCAGGTTCGGGTGCCGGCACGCTTGTCTTTTTCTGCCGGTAACCTAGTTGTGCTGCACGAGCCGAAGAGAAGAGGTGGGATGATGAGCGGCGGCGGTCAACCGGCGTACAAGACGGCCTTCATTGTCGGGGCGGGATCGGGCCTGAGCGCGTCGCTGGCGCGCCTGCTCAAAGCAGAAGGCATGCAGATCGCGCTCGGCGCGCGCAACGTCGAGAAGCTGGCGGCGCTGGCCAGGGAAACCGGCGCGTTGGCGGTGGCCTGCGACGCGGCCAGGGCGGACAGCGTCGCCGCCGCCTTCGCCGCGGTCGATGCCAAACTCGGCAGCCCCGACGTGGTGATCTTCAATCCCAGCGCCCGGGTGCGCGGGCCGCTGATCGATCTCGACGTGGCCGCGGTCGAGAAGGCGCTGGCGATCTCCGCCTATGGCGGCCTCCTGGTGGCGCAGCAGGCGGCGAAGCGCATGCTGCCGAAGAATAGCGGCGCGATCCTGTTCACCGGCGCCTCCGCCAGCGTCAAGGGCTATCCGCTCTCGGCCACCTTCGCCATGGGCAAGTTCGCCCTGCGCGGCCTGGCGCAAAGCATCGCCCGCGAGCTGGCGCCGCAGGGCATCCACGTGGCGCATTTCGTCATTGACGGCGGCATCCGCAGCGCGACCCGCATCGAGCCGGGCAATGCGCCGGATTCGATGCTCGATCCCGACGCCATCGCGCGGAGCTATCTGCATGTGCTGCAGCAGCACCGCAGCGCCTGGACCTGGGAAGTCGAGCTCCGGCCCTGGGTGGAGAAGTTCTGAACCGCGCCGCGACCGGCCTCGGCCAGGTCGACATTGACCGCTCCCGGCTTATCGGCATCATGGACGGACGGTCCGTTGGCCCGGGGGAGGTTCGGTTGGCAGACAAGGCAAGGCTCACCTTGCGGGTCGATCTCGGCCCCGACCGGCAGATCGGGCCGGGCAAGATCAGGTTGCTCGAAGCCATCCGCGACAAGGGCTCGATCAGCCAGGGCGGCGCGCTGCTCGGCATGTCCTACCGCCGCGCGTGGCTCCTGGTCGATGACATGAACCAGTGTTTCCGCGAGCCTGTGGTCGCCGCGCAGACCGGCGGCGCGCACGGTGGCGGCGCGGCCCTGACGCCGTTCGGCGCCAAGCTGATCGCGCTCTATCGCGCCATCGAGAGCGAGGCGCATGCGGCGACGGGGCGGCAATTGAAGGCGTTGCAGGCGGCGCTGCGTGCTTCGTCCGCCGCCGCACGCAAGCCGAAGGTGCCGACGCACGCGGCGCGCTGAGCGCGGCGCCTCAGGTGTCGAAACCGTCATCGTCCCGGGCGTCCGGTGGCGCGCCGCTCAGGTTGTGACGGTCGAGCGCCACCGACTTGACGATGGCGAATACGGCGCGCCCCGGAACCAGGCCAAGCTCGACTTCTGACCGCTCGGTGACCCGCGCCAGCAGGCTGCCCGCGGCCAGTTCGATGCGGATGTTGCGCGACGGGCCGGCGCCGGGCGCGACCTCGGCGACGCGGCCCGGCAGCACGTTGAGCGCGCTGAGGCCCTCGGGCCGCTGCACGGCGACGATGACGTCGCGGGCGCGCACGCGGACGCGCACCCGCGTGCCGACCGGCAGGTCGACGTGCGGCACGGTGATCGCCGCATCGCCGAGCGCGAGCCGGGTCAGGCCGAAGCGCACATCGTGCGCGGCGACGCTGGTTTCCAGCACCGCGCCGCCCTCGAAGCGGCCGGTCTTGGGATAGAGATCGAGCCGGCTCATGATCTCGGTGACCGGCCCGGCCGCATCGACGCGTCCGTCGGACAGCAGCACCATGGTGGTGGCGAGCCGCGCCACCTCGGCGATCGAGTGGCTGACATAGATGATGGGCACGCGCGTCTCGTCGCGCAGCCGCTCGATATAGGGCAGGATCTCGTCCTTGCGCTGCGCGTCGAGCGCAGCCAGCGGCTCGTCCATCAGCAGCAGCCGCGGGCTGGCCAGGAGGGCGCGGCCGATCGCCACCCGCTGCTTCTCGCCGCCGGAGAGCGCGCCGGGATGGCGCTGCAGCAGGTGGTCGATGCCGAGCAGCCCGACGACATCGGCGAGCCGCTCGCGGCGTTCGGCGCGCGGGCTGAACCAATGCCCGAACAGGAGGTTCTGCCGCACCGTCAGGTGCGGGAACAGGCGCCCCTCCTGGAACACATAGCCGATGCGCCGGCGATGCTTCGGCACGTGCAGGGCGCGCTCGGTATCGACCAGCACGGTGCCGTCGACGCTGATGCGGCCGCGATCGGGGCGCGCCAGGCCGGCGATGATATTGACCAGCGAAGTCTTGCCGGCGCCGGAGCGGCCGAACAGCGCGGTCACGCCGGGGCCGCTTTGGAATGCGACGTCGAGCGCAAACCGGCCGAAGCGGCGCTGCGCCGCCACTTCCAGCATCAGGCGCCCGACAGGCGCCGGCCGAGCCGCCGCGCCAGCAGTTCGGCGAGCAGGAGGGCCGTCATCGAGACCGCCACGGCGATCAGCGTCAGCCGCAGCGCGCCGGCGTCGCCGCCCGGCACCTGGGTGAAGGTATAGATCGCCGACGGCAAGGTCTGGGTCTCGTCCGGGATGTTCGAGACGAAGGTGATGGTGGCGCCGAACTCGCCCATGCTGCGGGCAAAGGACAGGATCATGCCGGCGATGACGCCGGGCAGGATCATCGGCAGGGTGACCAGCAGGAACACCCAGGCCGGCCCGGCGCCGAGGGTGCCGGCGGCATCCTCCAGGCGGCGGTCGACCGCCTCGATCGACAGGCGCATGGCGCGCACCATCAAGGGAAAGCCCATGATCGCCGAGGCCAGCGCCGCACCGGTCCAGCGGAAGGCGAAGACGATGCCGAGATAATCGGCAAGCGGCGCGCCGAGCGGCCCGCGCCGGCCGAACAGCAGCAGCAGCACATAGCCGACGACGACGGGCGGCAGCACCAGCGGCAGATGCACCAACCCGTCGAGCAGCGCCTTGCCCCAGAAGCGGCCGCGCGCCAGCAGCATGGCCACCAGCAGGCCGGGCGGCAGGCTGCATAGCATGGCCCAGAATGCCACCTTGAGGCTGAGGCGGATGGCGCTGATCTCTTCCGGCGACAGGGTGAACCACATGCGCCCTAGCCTGTCAGCCTAGCGTCGCGATGCCAAGGCGCTCTGGCCCGTCGGCCGGCGGCGACGCCGCCTATGGCAGCATGGTGAAACCCTGCTTCTCGAAGGCACGGCGCGCCGCGGGGGAGTGCAGGAAGGCCAGGTAAGCCGTCGCCGCGGGGTTGGTGGAATTGGCGGTCACCGCGATCGGATAGATGATCGGCTTATGGCTGCTGTCGGGAAAGGTGCCGACGATCTTCACGCCTTTGTCCGCCGCCGCGTCGGTCTGGTAGACGATGCCGAGCGGCGCTTCGTTGCGCGAAACATAGAGGAGCGCCGCGCGCACGTTCTCCGCCGGTGCCACCTTGCCGGCGACCGAGGACCAGACGCCAAGCGCTTCGAGCGACGCCTTGCCGTATTTGCCGGCCGGCACCGCATTGGGGTCTGCCATGGCGAGCCGCCCGTCACCGAGCAGCTTGGCGAGCGGGAAGTTGGGCGCCACATCGACTTTCAGCTTGCTGCTCGCCGGCGCGATCAGCACGATCTTGTTGCCGAGCAGGTTGGTCCGGGTTTCCGGCTTGATCAGCTTCTTGCCGGCGAGATAGTCCATCCAGTCGAGATCGGCGGAGATGAAGACATCCGCCGGCGAGCCGCTCTCGATCTGCTTGGCGAGCGCCGAGCTTGCCGCATAGGAGGCGGCCACCTTGACCGACTTCTGCTTGGTGAAGGCCGCGTTGACGTCGTCGAGCGCGTTCTTCAGGCTGGCCGCGGCGTCGACGACAAGGTCCTTGCTCTGCGCGGGGACCGTCGGTGCGGCGATAACGATGGCAACGGCAACGCCCAGAATCGCGATCAGCCGCATCTTCTGCAGCAAGGTTGAATGCGCAGTAAACTTCGTCACGGCTGACCTCCAATTCAATTCGGTCGTGGGGGGCGTTATATTCACCTAAATAGGGCGGTAAGAAAAGGGCAGAAGCGGGCAGGATAGTGACGACGACTTCGACCTATCACGCCGACGACGGCGCGGCCTACGAAGTGTTCCTCGGACGTTGGACGCAGCG
>DATKQA010000362.1:0-3393 GCA_035523835.1 Candidatus Sulfotelmatobacter sp. | reverse complement strand
CGCAGGCGGCGAGCTTGTCCTCCAGCCGCTCGTAGCCGCGATCCAGGTGATAGACGCGGTTGACCAGGGTCTCGCCTTCCGCCGCGAGGCCGGCCAGCACCAGCGAGACGGAGGCGCGCAGGTCCGTCGCCATCACCGGGGCACCCTTGAGGCGCGGCACGCCGCGGATCATCGCCGACGCGCCATGCACCGTGATGTTGGCGCCCATGCGGGTGAGCTCGGGCACATGCATGAAGCGGTTCTCGAAGATGGTCTCGGTGATCATGGCGGCGCCCTCCGCCGTGGTCATCAAGGTCATCATCTGCGCCTGCATGTCGGTCGGGAAGCCGGGATAGGGCTGCGTCATCACGTCGACGCCGCGCACCCGGTTGGCCGTGCGCCGCACGCGGATGCCGCGCGCGGTCTCGGCCACCTCGACGCCAGCCTCGCCGAGCGTGTCGGCCAGCGCCCCCATATGCTCGAGCCGGCTGTCGATGAGCTCGATGTCGCCGCCGGCGATGGCCGCCGCGACCGCATAGGTGCCGGTTTCGATGCGGTCCGGCATGACGCGATAGTTGGCGCCGTGCAGGGCGGGAACGCCGGTGATGGCGAGGCGTTCGCTGCCGATGCCCTCGATCTTCGCCCCCATGGCCACCAGGCAATGGGCGAGGTCGGCGATCTCAGGCTCGCGCGCCACGTTCTCCAGCACCGTCTCGCCGCGCGCCAGGCACGCCGCCATCATCAGGTTTTCGCTGGCACCGACCGAAACGATCGGGAAGCGGATGGTGGCGCCGACCAGGCCGCGCGGGGCGCGGGCGGTGATATAGCCGGCCTCGATCTCGATCTCGGCGCCGAGATGCTGCAGCCCCTCGATATGCAGATTGACCGGCCGCGGCCCGATGGCGCAGCCGCCAGGCAGCGAGACGCGCGCCTCGCCGCAGCGCGCGACGATCGGCCCCAGCACCAGGACCGACGCCCGCATCTTGCGCACCAGGTCGTAAGGGGCGGTGGTGTTGTCGATCTCGGCCGCGCTCAGCGCCATGACGCGGCCGTCGCCGCCGCCGGTGGCGCCGTTCATGTGCACGCCGACGCCATGCTGCTGCAGCAGGTGCATCATGGTCTGGATATCGACCAGATGCGGCAGGTTGGAGAGGGTCAGGGTGTCGCGGGTCAGCAGGCTTGCCGCCATCAGGGGCAGGGCCGCGTTCTTGGCGCCGCAAATCTGCACGCTGCCGGCGAGCGGCTGACCGCCTCTGATCCTGATCCTGTCCATGTATCCCTCGACATGCTGGCAACGACGGCCAGCGGTTGGCATGCGCCCGGCGACGCGGCGCGGGCGGCGCTGCCCGGCTCGACACGGACGGTTTGTAGCGTATTCGCATATTGCGTTGCAAACACGGCCTTTTTGCGGCCCCGCAGCGACCGGGCGGCGGCGCCGTTCAGCGCCCTTCCGGCTCGCGCTTGGCCAAGGCCGAGCGGCGGTGCGATTGCGCCTTGCGCCGCCGCAGATTGTCGCGCAACGCCTGCGCCAGCCGCGCGCGCCGCGTGGCGGCGTTGTCGGCGGCCGGGCCGGGCGGCCCGTCGCCCGGCGGAGGTCGCGATCCCCGTTTCATTTCTTCGCTGCCGGCGGCGGCTGGGGCGGCGCCTCGCGCAGCGGCGCGGTGATTTCGTCGAGCTGATGCTGCGACAGGTCATGGTTGTCCGGCTGTTTGACGTTGCAGCTTCCCGGCTGGCTCCGGCAATAGTCGAGCGTCTCGTCATGATGCAGGGGCGACTCGACGGCCCCCGGCGCACCCTCCGGAGGCGTGCCAAGCTGGTCCGGATAGGCGCCGATGGCCGGTCCGTTCGGACCGGAACCCGAAGGATAGGCGCCGATCGGCGCGCCCTGCACCGCCGCGGCGACGCCGGTCGCCAGCCCTATCGACAGCACTGCAACGCTCAGCCGCATCCTGCACCTGGCAGAGGCAATCAGCCCCGATCCGGCACCAAGCCCGCGCTTGCTTCGACCCCGGCCTTGTGGCAGTTTGCCGGCCTTCCGCCGGGTATGCTGCCGTAGCTCAGGGGTAGAGCACCCCCTTGGTAAGGGGGAGGCCGCTGGTTCAATTCCAGCCGGCAGCACCATAGCATCCCCGGAAAATCCCATGACTTTTTCGATTTGGTGCGTGGCGGCAGCGGCGTCAACGGGCGGCGGGCCGCGACCACGGCGCCATCTCCCGGCCGTCCGCCGGGGTCAACCGCCGGTGGCTTTGCGGATGACGAACTGGCCCTGCACCAGGCGTGTCCTATGGCCTGGATGGCGCGCCAGAAAGCTGTCTGCCGCGGCCTTCACGCTGGCGCTGCCGGTTTCGTCGCGCCAGATATAATCGTCGAGTGCCATCGCGCCGCCCGGCTTCACCTTGGGCAGCCAGGCTTCGAGGTCGGCGAGGACGGCCTCGTAGGAATGATCGCCGTCGATATAGACCCAGTCGAAATAGCCGTCGGGAAACAGCTTCGCCGCATCGAGCGACTTGTGCCGGTGCACCTTGACCGCCGGGACATCGGCGAAGCGGCGGACCACCGCCGCCATGATCGCATCCATGTCCGCCTGGTTCTTGGCCACCGAGCCGCCATACATCCGGTCGGGCAGGCGGGGATCGAATTGCCAGGGATCGATGAGGTGCAGCTCGCGCGGGTTCCGGAGCTGAACGATGCGGGCCGAAAAACCGCCCTGCCAGACGCCGATTTCCGCGCAGACGCCGTGCCGCGGCGCGCGCAGCAGCGCATAGAGCCGGCCGATGCGGCTCCTGATTGCCCAGACCCGATCCTTCAGCATCAAGCAACCCGCCCTGTCGTCCCCGCCGCGCGCACAGGTTCAGCCCGGCAGTTTCACGCCGAAACCGCTCCTCTTATAATGTAAGCCAATGACAGACAAAGAGGAATTTAGCACGACCGGCAGCGGGCGCGGGTTCGCGGCGAACCGGGCGCCGGCGGGCTAGGTGGCGGCCGCCTCGGTCTCGCCGTAGATGAGGGCGCAGATCAGCAGGTCGACGTCGCTGCCGTTGTCGGCGAAGGGCAGCCAGAGCGCTTCGTAGCGCGACAGGCGATCGTCCAGGATGCGGTCGTGCACCAGCACCAGCGGCGCGCGCGCCACCACCAGGCCGCGGCAGCGATCCAGCACGTAGTTGCGGTATTCCGGTCGCGGCAGCTCTTCGAGCGGCTTGCCAGTCATGTCGTAGCCGGCGCGCAGTACCAGGTTGGTGCCGTGCAGGCGGACCCGGAAGCGCTCGGGATCGCGCAGCACGTCGACCAGCATGAGATTGCCGAGCACATAGGGAAAATCCAGCGGATCGATGTCGCGGCGCGCGGGCAGCCGCCGTTCGCCGCGCTTGGCAAGCCAGTATTCGTAGAAACGCCTGAGCCTCGGGTGGCGCACCG
>DATKQA010000361.1:0-4289 GCA_035523835.1 Candidatus Sulfotelmatobacter sp. | reverse complement strand
TTTGGCCTCGTAGTCGTAGAAGCGGCCCTTGGGGCGGATTTCCACCGCGCCGAGCGCGCGCTCGCCCATGACCGCCACGTGGATCTCGCGACCCGGGATATAGCGCTCGACCAGCACCGTATCGCCGTAGGGCCAGCTCATGTCATCGGCCGGGGTGAAGTTGTCGTTTTCCAGCACGATGCGCACGCCGACCGACGAACCTTCGTTGATCGGCTTGATGACGTAAGGCCGGGACGGCAATTGTCCGCCGAGCACCTGCCGGCGATGCAGCACGGCGCCGTCGGCGATGTTCAGGCCGGCGTCCTTGAACAGCCGCCGCGCCGTCGGCTTGTCCATCGCCAGCGCCGAAGCCAGCACGCCGGAATGGGTATAGGGCAGGCCAAGAATTTCCAATATGCCCTGGATGGTGCCATCCTCGCCGAAGCGGCCGTGCAGCGCGTTGAAGGCAACGTCCGGCTTCAGCTTGGCCAGAACATCGGCGATGGAGCGGCCGACATCGACGGTGGTGACCTTGTAGCCCTTCTCGCGCAGGGCTTCGGCCGCCGCTGCGCCGCTGACCAGCGACACCTCGCGCTCGGCCGACCAACCACCCATCAGGACGGCGACGTGCTTGCTCATTGCCGCACCTCCGGCGCCGTCCCCTTGCGACCGAGACGGCGGATCTCCCATTGCAGGTCGACGCCGAAGCGATCGGCGACGCGACGGCGCACCTCCTCGCCGAGATCTTCCAGATCGGCAGCAGTGGCGCTGCCGGTATTGATCAGGAAGTTGCAATGCAGCTCAGAAACCTGGGCGCCGCCGAGACGCAGGCCGCGACAGCCGGCCTCATCGATCAACTGCCAGGCCTTGCGTCCGCCGGCACGGGGATCGCTGGGATTGGCGAAGGTGGAGCCGCCGGTGCGCGTGCGAACCGGCTGGCTCGCCTCGCGCTGGGCGCCGATCTCGGCCATGCGGGCGGCGATCTTCTCTGCCTCGCCCGGTGCGCCTTGCAGGGTTGCGGCGGTGAATATCCAATCCTCGCCGAGACCGCAATGGCGATAGGAGAGATCGAGTTCCGCAGCCCGGAAGGTGCGCCGCTGGCCGGCGATATCGACCGCCTCCGCGCTCACCAGGACGTCGCAAATCTCGCGCTCGTAGGCGCCGGCGTTCATGCGCAGCGCGCCGCCGATGGTACCGGGCACGCCGCGGAGGAACTCCAATCCCGTGAGCGACGCTTCACGCGCCGCGAGCGCCACGTTCACGTCGAGCGCCGCGGCCCCG
Source organism: Candidatus Sulfotelmatobacter sp. (assembly GCA_035523835.1). GTDB lineage: Bacteria > Pseudomonadota > Alphaproteobacteria > Ferrovibrionales > Ferrovibrionaceae > DASQHM01. The sequence goes on along the minus strand of DATKQA010000361.1, from coordinate 3,029 downwards.
GCCACGATGCGCGTGCCTTCGAGGGCTATGTCGGCAAAGCCGCGACCGAGGCGGATCACCACGCCGGCGATACCGCCGTCGCGGACCAGGACGTTGGAGCCGACGCCGAGCGCGGTGACCGGCACGTCGACCGGGCGGTGCCTGAGAAATTCGGCGAGATCCTCCATGTCGGCAGGGCGAAACATCACCTCGGCCGGGCCGCCGACGCGGAACCAGGTGACGCCGGCAAGCGACACGTCTTCGCTGTAGCGGCCGCGTACCGGCGGCAGCCGCTCGATCAGGCGCGGACGGCGGATCGGTGCGGCCATCATTGGCGCGCCTCCCGCGCTGACGGGCCCTGCAGCGCCGCGAGTTCGGCCGGCAATGCATTGGCCCAGCTGGTGATGGAGCCGGCGCCGAGGCAGACGACGAGATCGTTCGGCCCGGTGACCTCGAGAACCATGGCGGCAAGCCCAGCCGGATCGCCGAGCGCAAGGACATGGCGATGGCCATGCGCGCGCAGACCTTCCACCAGCGCATCGCGGTCGATGCCCTCGATCGGCACCTCGCCGGCCGGATAGACGTCGGCAACGATCACCGTGTCGGCCTGGTTGAAGCAGGTGCAGAATTCCTCGAACAGATCTCGGAGCCGGGTGAAGCGATGCGGTTGCACCACGGCGATGACGCGGCCGGAATAGGCCTGGCGCGCCGCCGCCAGCACCGCGCCGATCTCCACGGGATGATGGCCGTAGTCGTCGATGACGGTGATGCCGCCAGCCTCGCCGGTGCGGGTGAAGCGGCGCTTCACCCCCTTGAAGCCGGCCAGCGTGCGGCGGATGACGCCGTCGTCGAAGCCCATCTCGCGGGCAATGGCGGCGGCGGCAAGCGCGTTCTGCACATTGTGCCGGCCGGGCATGGGCAGGCGGAGATTGTCGATGGTGCGCTGCTCGCGGCTGATGCGGTCGGTCAGCACGACGTCGAAATGCGAGCTGCCCTCGGCGAAGCGCACATTGGCGGCGCGCACGTCGGCCTGCGGGCTGAAGCCGTAGGTGATAAGCCGGCGATCGGAAATGCGGCCGATCATCGACTGCACCTCGGGATGATCGAGGCAAAGCGCCGCGAAACCGTAGAACGGCACGTTCTCGACGAAGCTCTGAAAGGCGGCACGCACGGCGTCGAACGTGCCGTAGAAATCCAGATGCTCGGGATCGATGTTGGTGACCACCGCGATGGTCGCCGGCAGCTTGACGAAGGTGCCGTCGCTCTCGTCCGCCTCCACCACCATCCAGTCGCCCGAACCGAGCCGCGCATTGGTGCCGTAGGCATTGATGATGCCGCCGTTGATCACGGTCGGGTCGAGATCGGCAGCCTCGAACAGGGCGGCGATCATCGAGGTGGTGGTGGTCTTGCCGTGCGTGCCGCCGATGGCGATGGACCATTTCAGCCGCATCAATTCGCCGAGCATCTCGGCGCGACGCACCACCGGCAGCAGGCGCGTGCGGGCGGCACGCACTTCCGGATTGTCGCTTTTCACCGCGGAGGAAACCACCAGCACCTCGGCATTGCCGATGTTTTCCTCGCGGTGGCCCTCGAAGACGGTGATGCCAAGGCCGGCCAGCCGCTTGACATTGGCATTGGCGGTCAGGTCCGAGCCCTGCACCGAATAGCCGAGGTTGTGCATGATTTCGGCAATGCCGCTCATGCCGATGCCGCCGATGCCGACGAAATGGATGGTGCCGATATCGAGCGGAAGGGCTCTCATGCAGCGGCCCTCCCGTTGTCGTCGTTGGCGGCGGCGCCGTCGGCCGGGGCCAGCCGCGCGACCACGTCGGCCAGCGCCGCGGCGGCGTCCGGGCGGCCGGCGCCGCGCGCCGATCCCGCCATCTCGCCGAGGGTTGCGCTATCCTGCAGCAGCGTATCGAGGGTCTGGCGCAAGGCGCCCGGGGTGAACTTGGCTTCCGGCATGAGCCAGGCGCCGCCGGCCGCGACCAGGGTCTTGGCATTGGCGGTCTGGTGGTCGTCCATTGCCGCCGCATAGGGCACCAGCACCACGGGCCGACCGGCCAGCGCGATCTCGGCGACCGTCGAGGCGCCGGCGCGCGCGATGCAAAGGTGCGTGCTGGCGAGCAAGGCCGGCACGTCCTCGACGAAAGCGGCGAGATCGGCGGCGATGCCGCTTTCCTGGTAAATCGTGCCGACGCGCGCCAGGTCTTCCGGCCGGCACTGCTGGGTCAGGCGAATGCGCGTGCGGATTTCCGGCGGCAGTTGGATCAGCGCGGCCGGCACCACCTCGCTCAGGATGCGGGCGCCCTGGCTGCCGCCGAGCACCAGCAGGCGAAACGGACCGTTCGTCTGCGGTGCCGTATAGGGCACTTCGCGCACGGCCGCGATCGCGTCACGCACCGGATTGCCGGTCACCGTTATCTTGGCGAGATCGGCGCCGCCGATCCCTGCCGTATCGGCAAAGCTGGTGGCGATGGCGGCGACGCGCGGCGCCAGCAGCCGGTTGACGCGACCGAGGATGGCGTTCTGCTCGTGCAGCAGCGTCGGCAGGCGAAGCCGCGTCGCCGCCAGCATGGCCGGCAGCGAGGGATAGCCGCCGAAGCCGACGACGGCCGCGGGCCTGAGCCGCTTCAGCAGGCCGCGCGCGGCCAAGGTGCCGGCGGCGATCTCGCCCATCGCCATCATGCGGCCGAAGGGGCCGCGCCCCGACGGCGTGCCGGCGCGGACGGCGTGGATGGCCGTGTCGGGAAAGCGCTGTTCATAGCCGGCGCCGCGCACGTCGGTGATGAGCACGATATCGCGGCCGCGCCGCTTGAGCTCGGCGGCCAGAGCTTGCGCCGGAAAGACATGGCCGCCGGTGCCACCGGCGGTGAGGACGACGGGCGCGCCGCTCATACCTCGCCTCCGATGCTCGGTCGCGTGCGGGTCAGCGCCAGGAGCATGCCCATGCCAAGCGCCAGCGCCAGTAGCGACGACCCGCCGTAGGAGATGAAGGGCAAGGTCATGCCCTTGGTCGGCATCAGCCGGAGATTGACGCCGATGTTCAC
>DATKQA010000360.1:0-7342 GCA_035523835.1 Candidatus Sulfotelmatobacter sp. | reverse complement strand
CGACGCTTGGATAGACCACCGAGCCGAGCCGCTTGCGCTCCCGCTCGCCGTCCAGCAGTGGCAGCAGGGCCTCGTGCGTCGCGATGGCGCGGTCGAATTCGCCGAGCGCGTGATAGACGAAGCCGAGCTGGAATCCGGCGGCTATCTGCAGCGCCGGATCGGCGAGATTGCGGGCGAGGCCGAGCGCCCGCTGGCCGACGGCAAGCGCGCGCGTATGATTGCCGTCCATCCACAAGGCCGCGGCGAGCTGATTGGCGACCACCGTGCGCCGCTTGGTATCCCCCAGGCGTTCGGCGAGCGTCTCCGCCTCGCCGAGGATCTTCACCAGGCGCGGCAGTTCGCCGAGCGTCAGCAGCGCCGTGAAGAGGAGCAGCCGCAGGTCGATCTCCGCCCGGGCGCGCACGGCCTCGTCGCTGAGCTCGGCGGTCGCCGCCAGGCCGCGATCGGCGATGGCCACCGCCTCGCGGCAGGCCGAGCGCGCCAGCGCGCGCGACCCCGCCAGCAAATGATAGGCGACGGCGCGGTCCCAGAGCTCGGCACGGAACGCCTGGTCGGCCAATCGATCCACATGCTCGACGGCGCGCTCGCCGAGGATCGCCTCCAGCGCCTGCACGACCCGTCCATGCAGGGCGGTGCGGCGTGCCCGCAGCAGCGAACGATAAACCACCTCATAAGTCAGCGCATGGGCGAAGCCGATTTCCAGGCTGGGTAGAAGCTGCATGTCGCGCAGCATCCCGGATTCACGCAAGAGCTGGAGGTCGCGATACATGAGCTCCGGCTCCATCCCGGTGACACGGCCCAGGAGGTCGATGCCGCTGGTCTTGCCGCTGACCGCGGCGGCCTGCAGCAATTCCTTGGCCGAGGCCGGCAGGCGATCGACGCGGGCCGCGATCACTGCCTCCAGGGTCGCCGGCGCTTCGCTCGCGGCGTCGGCGGCACCGAGCCGATAATTTCCCCGCTGGCCGACCAGCATGCCGGTCTCGGCGAGGGAACGGACGATCTCCTCCATGAAGAAGGGGTTGCCCTGGCTGCGTTCGATCAGGAACGGCAGCAGCGGCCGCAGGCTGTCGTGCGCGCCGAGCAGATGTTCCAGCAATCCGAGCGCCTCCGCCTCGGCCAACGAGGTTATGGTCCGCTGGGTAAATCCCGGGCGGCCGTCCCAGCCGTGGTTGAACTCGGGGCGGAAGGTGAAGAGCAATGCCATGCGTACTTTGTCGGGCGCCGACAAGAGTTCATCGAGGAAGGCGCGGCTGCCGCTGTCGAGCCAATGCAGGTCCTCGACGATCAACAGCAGCGGGCGGGTCTCGGCGAGAGCAGCCAGCAGGCCGCGCAGCACCTCGAATATCACCTTGCGACGCTGCAGCGGGTCGAGCGCGCGCCAGGCCGGCGCATCGGCCCGGGCATCCAGGAAGGGAACCAGGACCACGGCGAAGGCCTCGAACCGCGGCCCGAGTTCCGCCAGGCCCGCCTTGATCTTCTCGCCGATCGTTTCCAGCGAGTCGTGCTCGTCGATCTTGAAATAGGAGCGCACCAAGCCGAGCAAGGGCAGGTATGCGGCGGTCTGACCATGCGACGAACAGCCGGCGTGCAGCTTGGCCCAGTCGGCGGCGCGGCGCGACACGGCGACCTCATGGCAGAGCCGCGATTTGCCGACGCCAGGCTCCCCGGTCAGGGCCACGACCTGGCGGGTGCCGCCTTCCGCCCGATCGAGCGCAGCAGAGAGCATGGCCAGTTCGCTCTTCCGCCCGGTCAACCGGCTCAGTCCGCGCGCGACGGAAACCTGGAAGCGGCTCTGCACCGGCGAAACCGCCTGCAATTCGAAGATGGGCACCTTGTCGCGCATACCCTTGATCGGTGCCAGGCCGAGCGGCTCCAGGCGTGCATCGCCTTCGACCAACGCCGCGGTCGCACCCGACAGCAGCACGGCACCGGGCCGCGCCATCTTTTCGAGGCGCGCCGCTACATGCGTGGTCATGCCGACGGCGCGGTAATCGAAGGCGACGTCATTGTCCATCGGCCGCACCACAACTTCGCCGGAGTGGAGCCCGATCCTGATCGCCGTTTCGACGCCGAAGCGCCGGATACGTTCGGCATTGCCGCGTGCCACCAATTCCTGCATCGCCAGGGCGGCGCAGCAGCCGCGGAACGCATGATCCTCTTGCGCCGTCGGTGCGCCGAACAGGGCCATGATGCCGTCGCCCAGCACCTGGTTGACCGTGCCGCCGTAGCGATGCACCGCGTCGATCATCACATCGATCACCGAATCGAGCAGCCCCTGGCTACGCTCGGGATCGCTGCCTTCGAGCAGCGCCAGCGAACCCTGTATGTCGGCGAACATGACGGTGATCAGCTTGCGCTCACCGATCAACGGGCCGGAGGCCGCGTGGCCGCGCGGTGCTGCTGCGCCGGCGCGGTCGGCACCGCCCTCGGCGGCGAGCAGCCGGCCGCAACCGCTGCAATAGGCGGCCGCGGCGACATTGGCAAAGCCGCAGTTGCTACATGTCACCGCCGATCCCTTCCCATCCATAAGGGCTTCCCCGCAGGGGATCCGGTGGTTGCGGACAGCCGCTGACAACCCTAGGACGCCTCGGGGCTGGCCGATCGGCAACTTTTGATATGCTACAGAATTACGCTAAACTGGCAATGTTTACCGGCATGTAACGGATTGGATCGCGATTTGACGGAACGCCAGGTCCCGCGCACGAAAGCTCCAGCAGCCGCTTCCTGGCGCGTCGAAGCCCGCAGCATGTTGAGCAAGCACTTCCTCTTCAATGCCTTCGAGAATGCCGATCTCGACAACCTGCTGGCGCATGCGCGGACGCACAGCTATGCCGCCAACGGCTCGATTTTCCGCAAAGGCGATCCCGGCAATGGCCTCTATGGCATCCTGAGCGGCGAGGTGGCGATCAATACCTTCTCCGCCGACGGCAAGGAGATCCTGCTCAATCTGCTCAAGCCCGGCGACATATTCGGCGAGATCGCCCTGCTGGACGCCAAGGAGCGCACGGCCGGCGCCATGGCCAAGACGGCCTCCGAACTGCTGTTCATCGACCGCAACGATTTCATCCCCTTCCTCGAGCGCCATCCGCAGGTCTGCGTGCGGCTGCTTACCGTGCTCTGCGGCCGCCTGCGCTGGACCAGCCAGATCATCGAAGACGTCATCTTCCTCGATGTGCCCGGCCGGCTGGCCAAGAAGCTGCTTGATTTCGCCGCGCTGCACGGCCGCAAGGTCGCCGACGGCGTCGAACTCGACCTGCATCTGTCGCAATACGACCTTGGGACGCTGACCGGCGCCACCCGCGAAAGCGTCAACAAGGTGTTGACGTTCTGGCGCCGCAACGGCCTGATCAGCCTGCAGCAGCGCAAGATCGTCATTCATCGCCCGGCCGAGTTGCAATCGATCGTCGACGGCCTGTAGCAGCACCACATGGCCGTCACGGTCCGATCAGCTCCGGCGGCGGGGTATTGCTCGTATCGACGATGAATTCATAGCCGAGGGGTCCGCTCGACCAGACGGCAAAGGCGGCGAGCACGATCGCCAGCAGAAGCCAGGCGGCCCAGACCGCTGACGGCGCCGACCGGCTCTTCTCGGGAGCGGCCGTCTCCCTGCTTGCCATCGTTCGATAAAGCTTGAGCGCATCGCCCAGTTCGGCTTGCTGTCGCATCTTCGCCTCCGCCGATGAAGTGAACTCCGGCAGCGTTCTACGACGGCGTCGGTGCCGCCGCTGTGAAGAGGCTCACAGTCGCGAAATTGTCACGCCGGCCGGCAGAAAGGAGCCAAGCGATCTTGCTTTGACCGCAAGGGCCGGAGCGCGATCGGAACGCCAGTAGGCAATATCGACGTCAGGAAAGAAACGGAGTTGAACCATGGACACGATAGTTGCAGCCGCGACCGCCAAGACGCTCCGCTATGGCTTCGGCAGAACGAAGCTCGGGCTTGCCCTTGTCGCCATGAGTGAAACGGGCGTCGCGGCGATCCTGTTCGGCGATGACGCGGGCAAGATTCGCCGCGACCTCCGCCAAATATTCCCGGGCGCCGAGCTCGTCCCGGATGAAGCCGGGCTAGCCCCCGTCATCGCCGAGATCGCCGACTTCGTCGAGGCTCCGCGCCGCGGCCTGGACCTGCCGCTCGACCTATGCGGATCGCCGCTCGAGCTTGCCGTGTGGGAGGCGCTGCGGGCCATCCCGCCGGGCGAAACGCGAAGCTATGGCGAGGTCGCCCGAAGCCTGCCCATCCCGGCCACCGCCCAGGAGGTCGGGGCAGCCTGCGCCGCCAATATCCTGGCGGTCGCCATTCCCTGCCATCGCCTGGTCAAGGCAGACGGATCGATCTCCGGTTATCGCTGGGGCGTCTGGCGCAAGCGACGGCTGATCTATCTGGAGGGAGCACTCGCCTAGCGGGCAAAACGGCGCGGGGCGGCTCCCCCGCGATCCGGCACCTCTGGCGCGCAAAGGTCGCTGTATTTGGATTTGACCGCCCCGAGCCGGAGTGCCTAGGCTCGATCGACTGGCAGGACGATGGCGACAGCGCGATCAGCGCCGCCGATGACGACCGGGAGGCACGCCGATGGACGCCGCCATCATTGAACGCTGGATCGCCGGGGTGGCCGAAGAGCGCGGCCGCACCGGCGTGCCGGCCGGCTTTCCCGACCTGCCGGATGTTCCGGCCGGCCGCTATAGCGATGCCGATTTCTTCGCCGCCGAACGCCAGGCTATCTGGCGCGGCACATGGCTCTATGCCGGGCACACCGACCAGCTCGCGGAACCCGGCGACTTCTTCGTCTGGCGCTACGGCAGCGCGCCGATCCTCGTCGTACGCGGCGACGACGGCGCCATCCGCGCCTTCTACAACACTTGCCGGCATCGCGGCGCGCCGATCGCGCGCGAGGCGGAAGGCCGGCTGGGCCGCGCCGTCGTCTGCGGCTATCACGGCTGGACCTATGACCGACAAGGCAAGCTGCGCGGGATGTCGGAACGCCGCGATTGGCCGGCGGAAGCCGCGGCAACGCGCGACCTGGTCCCGGTGCGCTGCGAGCGGCTCGGCAATTGGATCTTTCTCTGCGAAAGCGCGAGTGAGCCGCCGCTGGCCGAATTTCTCGAACCCGTCGCCCGCTACTTTCGCCATCTGCCGCTCGACAAGCTCCGCCTGGTCAGTCGCAGCCGTCACCAGGTGGCCTGCAATGCCAAGCTGCTGATCGAAAATTTTCTGGAGGCCTATCATTTTCGCCTGCTCCACCCCGGCACCTCGGATCGGATTTTCGACAATGCCGGTACCAGCATCCACTTGTGGCGAAACGGCCATTCGATGATGCTCTCGCCCAATCGCCGCGAGAATTGGGTCGACCCCGGCACGATCGGCATGCCAGAAATGACCGAGGCGACGGCGATCGAACGCAGCCATAATCCGAGCTACAGCATCTTTCCGAATTTCATCGTGCCGATCTCGCCAACCGGCATGCCGAGCGTGTGCATCTGGCCGCTCACCCTCCGCACATCGGCGATGGAGGTGCTGTGGTTCGCGCCCGACTGGGGCAGCGGGCCGCGCCCGCCGCTGTGGGAGAAGCGCATCGCCAACTTCGACCGGATCGTAGCGGAGGACATTCAGTTCGCCGAGCCGATGCAGGCGACGGTCGAATCGCCGGGTTTCACCGGCGTGCCCCTGAGCTATCAGGAGCGCCGCATCTATCATTGGCACGAAGAAGTAGATCGGCGGATCGGCGCCGATAAGATCGCTGCCGAACTGCGCGTCGCGCCGCGCCTGGCAGCACACCTCGACGAGGTGGTCCATGGCTGAGCCCGCACAGACCGCATCACTCTGCGCCGCCCTCACCCGGCGTGCCGGCTTCGCCGATTTCGGCGAGCTGATCGGGGCAGCGGCACGGCGGCGTGCCGGAGCGGTCGCCCTGGACGACGGGCGCCGCTCGCTGTCCTATGCGGCGCTGGACGAACGCGCCAACCGCGCGGCCCATATGCTGCTCTCGGCGGGGATTCGACGCGGCGACCGCTTCGGGGTGCTGGCCGAGAATCGCATCGAATATGTCGAGCTCGCCATTGCCGCCGCGCGCGTCGGCGCCGTGCTCTGTGCCATGAACTGGCGTTTCGCGCCGGCGGAGATCGAGCATTGCATCCGCCTCACCGGCCCAAGCCTGTTGTTCGTCTCGGCGCGGCACGCCTCGCTGCTGGAGGGACTGCAGCTCGGCGACGTCGGCATCGTCGATTTCGGCGCGGACTATGAGGCCCTGCTCGATGCGGCCGCCGCGACGGCGCCGCCGCCGGTGGCCGAGCCGGAAGACGGCTACCTCATCCTCTATACCAGCGGCACGACCGGGGCGCCCAAAGCCGCCTTGATCAGCCATCGGGCCGAACTGGCGCGGTTCGCGCTCAGCCAGATCGATGCCGATCTCAGGCCGGGTGACGCCTTTGTTGCCTGGGCGCCCATGTTCCACATGGTCTCGCTCGAGCATCTGCTGCATGTCCTGGCCTTGGGCGGCACCGTCTATGTCGTCGATGGCGCGGACATCGAACGCATCGTCGATCTGGCGATCAAGGTCCCGCAATGGTGGCTCGTGCTGCTGCCAGGCATGGTGGACCGCGCCGTCGAGACGATGCACCGCGCCGGCACCAGGCCGGCGCCGATCAAGGTGGTCGGCGCGCTGGCCGACCTGGTGAGCCCGTCGCTGGTCGGCGCCACCTCGCGCGCCTTCAATGCGCCCTATTGGAACACCTTCGGCTCGACGGAAGCCGGCATCCTGCCCTTTGCCGGCACCCGTTTCGCCATCGGCGAGGTGCCGACCGACCTCGCCAAGGCGCCCAATTCGCTGCATCTCTACCGGCTGGTCGACGCCGAAGGCCGCGACGTGCGCGACGGCGAGCCCGGCGAGGCGGTGCTGCGCGGCCAAACCTTGTTCAGCGGTTATTGGAACGCGGCGGAAACCAACGCGCAGGATTTCCGCGACGGCTGGTTCCACACCGGCGATGTCTTCGCCGCCACCGATGGCGGACGATACCGTTACGTCGATCGCGTGAAATACCTGATCAAAACCGGCGCGGAGAACGTCTATCCCGCCGAGATCGAGCGGGTCCTGCTCGCCGACCCGCGCGTGGTTGAAGCCGTGGTCGTACGGCGGCCGGACGAACGCTGGGGCGAAGTGCCGGTGGCGATCGTCTGCTGCAACAATCAGGGGACCACGGAAGCCGAGTTGATGGAACTCTGCCGCGGCAAGCTCGCCCGCTACAAATGGCCCAAGGCGGTGCATTTCGTCACCAACCCCGATGAGTTTCCGCGCAGCACCTCTGGCAAGATCCAGCGCCAGGCATTGGAAAAGCGGGTGCGCTGAGCGGC
>DATKQA010000359.1:0-12263 GCA_035523835.1 Candidatus Sulfotelmatobacter sp. | reverse complement strand
ATTCGGCGAGACCGCAGCACGCGCGCTTTCCGCCGCGGCCTGGAATAGCGCAGGACTGCCGGCCTGGCCCAGCAGGAGCCGCTCCGCCTCGGCCACCCGGATCGGCGTCTCGTCGACACCCATCAGCGCGAGACGTGCCTCGGCGATCCGGCCATCGGCCAGCCTCATGATCGCGCCGGCGGCGGCAATGGCGAAGTCGCCGGCGCGCTGCGCGCATTCGGCGAAGTCCCAGCCCGCGCCCAGCGGCAGCGGCGGAAACCGCACCTCGGTGACGATCTCGTCCTCCGCCAGGGCATTGGTCAGGGCGCCGCGGAAAAAGTCGCGCGCCGCCGACGCCCGCCGGCCGCCGGCACTCTCGGCCGTGATCTCGGCGTCGAGCAGCAGCGCCAGCATCGGCAGTTCCGCGGCGGGATCGGCGTGGGACAGGCTGCCGCCGATGGTGCCGCGGTTGCGAATGGCGAGATGGGCCACATGCGCCATCGCCGCGTGAATGACCGGATAATGCCGCTCGACCACGGCCGAGACCTCGAGCGTGCGATGCCGCGTCAGGGCGCCGACGCGCAATCCGCACGCAGGATCGTAGTCGACGACGTCGAGACCCGACACCCGGTTGATGTCGATCAGCGCCGTCGGCCGCAGCAAGCGGAAATTGAGCAGGGGAACCAGGCTCTGGCCGCCGGCCAGGAGCTTGGCGTCGCGGCCGAAACGCGCCAGCGCCGCATGCACCTCGCCGAGCGTGCGCGGCCGGACATAGTCGAAGGCGGCCGGCTTCATTCCGGCGGGTCGCAGGCAGCCGTCATGGCGAATCCCTCTCCGCTTCCCGATCCCGAGGCGCCAAATCGCTTGTCACTTGCTTAACTAGACCATAGGCTCGGGAAGCCTGTCAACCACCAGACGGCGGCGCGCCGCGACCGGAGCCTGCAGAGATCATGTCCCGAGCGAGAACTCCGCATCGTTCCAGAGCCGACAGCACGGAAGCGGCGAGGCCCGCGGCACGCGTCGTCCACGAACGCAACTGCTCGGTCGGGCGCACGGTGAACATCTTGAGCGACCGCTGGGCCTTCCTGGTGCTGCGGGAAAGCTATTTCGGCGCCCGGCGCTTCCAGACGTTCCAGTCGGCGCTCGGCGTGCCGCGGCAGACGCTGACGCAACGGCTGCGCAAGCTGACCGCCCAGGGCTTGCTGCGGCGGATCGCCTATTGCGATCGTCCGGTGCGCTACGAATACCGGCTGACCGCGATGGGCATCGACATGTATCCGGTCATGCTCGCGCTCCTGGCTTTCGGCGACAAATGGCTGTCGCGAACGCGGCAGCCGCCGATCTACCTCGTGCACAATTCCTGCCGCTGCATCTGCCGGCCGACCGTCGCCTGCTCGCACTGCCTCGCCGAAGTGAACGTACGCACCGTCGCCTATCGCGATGGCCCCGGCGCCGGTACCACCCGCGTGACAGGTCTGCCGCGCAACCGGCGGCCAACCGATTCGGCAGTGCTCGACCGCGGGCGACCGAGCTCGGTAGCGCGCGCCCTGAAGGCGATCGGCGACCGCTGGAGCTTCATGGTGCTGCGCGAAGCCTTTTTCGGCGTGCGCCGCTTCGATGAACTGCAGGCCAAGCTCGGCATCGCGCCGAACATCCTGACCGACCGCCTGCAGCGTCTGGTCGCCGAGGGCATCCTGGCGCGCCTGAAATATCAGGATCTGCCGAAGCGGTTCGAATATCGCCTGACCGAACGGGGCAAGGATCTCTACGGACCGTTGATCGCCATGCTGGGCTGGGGCGACCGCTGGCTGGCGAACGGCCGGCCGCCGCTGATCCTGACCCACAAGGCCTGCGGCGGCGACTTCAGTCCGATGGTCGTCTGCGACCAGTGCCGGCGCCCGCTCGCCGCGCGCGAGATGAGCTACAAGCTCAACTACGTCTTTCCGGCACCCCGCGGCCAGCCGGCCAGGCCGGGCCGCCCGATCCTGGCCTGACACGCGGTTTCGGCGCCCAGCTTGCTTAAGCAGACTTATGTCTCCGCAGCGGCGGCGGCGGCCGAGTAGGCAAGCGGCGGCGGGCGGCTTATAACTGCCGGGAACCATGTGAGGATGGAGACCACGATGGCGGCCAGGACACCGGCGCCGCAGGAGCCTCGAAGGCTCGCCGCGCTTACGGCGCTGGAGCGCAAAGTGCTCTGGCTCGCCACCTGGATGATCCACAACGCCAACCATCTGCGCCCGAACGAGGACGGCCTTAAGGTCGGCGGCCATCAGGCATCCTCGGCCTCGCTGGTCGCCGTCATGACGGTGCTCTATTTCGCCGTGCTGCGGCCGCAGGATCGCGTGGCGGTGAAGCCGCATGCGAGCCCCGTGTTCCATGCCATCCAATATCTGCTCGGGCGGCAGAGCCGGGAGAAGCTGGAGAATTTCCGCGGCTACAAGGGCGCCCAGTCCTATCCTTCCCGCACCAAGGACGGCGACGAGGTCGATTTCTCCACCGGCTCGGTCGGCCTCGGCGTCGCCCAGACGGTCTTCGCCAGCATCGTGCAGGATTATCTTCGGGCGCACGGCTGGGGCACCGAGCGTCCGGAGGGGCGCATGATCGCGCTGCTCGGCGACGCGGAGATGGACGAGGGTAACATCTTCGAGGCATTGCTCGAAGGCTGGAAGCAGGGCCTGCGCAATACCTGGTGGGTGGTCGACTACAATCGCCAAAGCCTCGATGCCGTCGTGCGGGAGGGCCTCTATGCCCGCTTCGAAGCGCTGTTCCGCGCCTACGGCTGGGAAGTCGTCACGCTCAAATACGGCTCGCTGCAGCAGGCGGCGTTTCGCGAACCCGGCGGCCAGGCGCTGCGCGACTGGATCGACCGCTGCCCCAACCTGCTCTATTCCGCCCTCGCCTTCCAGGGCGGCGCGGCCTGGCGCAAGCACCTGCTCGAGGATCTCGGCGACCAGGGACCGGTCACCGCGCTGATCGAGCGCCGTTCCGACGAGCAGCTCGGCCAATTGATGAGCAACCTCGGCGGCCACGACATCCCGAGCCTGCTCGCCGCTTTCGAGGCCATCGACCACGACCGGCCGGTGGTGTTCATCGCCTATACCATCAAGGGTTTCGGCCTGCCGCTCGCGGGCCACAAGGACAATCATGCCGGCCTGCTCACGCCGGCGCAGATGGACGGCTTCCGCGCCCGGATGGGCGTGCGGACGGGACACGAGTGGGATCGCGCCGAAGGCTTGCCGTTGAACGAGGCCGCGCTCGACCGCTTCCTCGCCACGGTGCCCTTCGCGGCGCGCCAGCCGCGCCGCCTGCCGGCCGCGCCGATCGCGCTTCCCTCTCGCCTGCCGGCACCGACGCAGCGCGAGATTTCCACCCAGCAGGGCTTCGGCCTCATCTTGAACGAGATCGCCCGCTCCGATACGGCGCTCGCCGATCGCATCGTCACCACCGCGCCCGACGTGACGGTATCGACCAATCTCGGCCCCTGGACCAACCGCCGCGGCCTGTTCGCCCAGCAGTCCGTGGCCGACCTGTTCCGCAAGGAGCGCATCCCCTCGACCTTCACCTGGGAGTTTTCCCCCGCGGGCCAGCATATCGAGCTCGGTATCGCCGAGATGAACCTGTTCATCCTGCTTGCGGCGCTCGGCCTGTCGCATTCGCTGTTCGGCGAACGGCTGCTGCCGATCGGCACGCTCTATGACCCCTTCATCAGCCGCGGGCTCGACGCGCTGAACTATGCCTGCTACCAGGACGCGCGCTTCATTCTGGTGGCCACCCCGTCCGGCATCTCGCTGGCGCCCGAAGGTGGCGCGCACCAGTCGATGGCGACGCCGCTGATCGGCATGGCGCAGGACGGCCTCGCCGCCTTCGAGCCGGCCTTCGTCGACGAGCTGGCCGTCATCCTGCGCTTCGCCTTCGACTATCTGCAGCGCGGCCAGGGCCAAGCGGGCGGCGATCCCGGCAAGCCGTCGCACGACGCCGACGGCGGCTCGGTCTATCTGCGCCTGTCGACGCGAAGCATCGAGCAGCCGCAACGCAGCATCGGGGACGCGCTGGCCGAGGATATGATCGAAGGCGGCTATTGGCTGCGCCCGCCCGGCCCCAACGCGGAAATCGTCGTCGCTTATAGCGGCGTGGTCGCGCCGGAGGCGATCGAGGCGGTCGGCCTGATGGCCGAGGATCGCCGCGGCGTCGGCCTGCTCGCCGTCACCTCGGCCGATCGGTTGCACGCCGGCTGGAACGCGGCGCAGCGCGCCCGCGAGGCCGGCCTGGTCCACGCGCAAAGCCATGTCGAGCGGCTCCTGGCCGACGTCCCGCGGCACTGCGCGCTGGTGACCGTGATCGACGGCCATCCGGCGACACTTGCCTGGCTCGGTGCCGTGGCCGGGCACCGCGCCCGCGCGCTCGGCGTGGAGAAATTCGGGCAGACTGGAACGATTGCCGAACTCTACCGCCACTACGGCATCGACGCCCGGGCCATCGTCACCGCGGCGCAGAGCATCGCGCCGGGACGACCGATCCGTCATCTCCGCGCCCTCTAGTCCGCGCCCTCCGCGGTCCTCGCGTCGCCGCCGCCTGCGGTGCGGCAACATCTTGTAGCGCCAGGCGACTCGCCGCCCAATTTACTGCGGCATCGCGCCGCACAAATCAGCCGTGCAAAAGCGGAACAAATCTGCCCCTGGATCGTTTTCCTGACGCGTCATCGGACTTGCGTTCAGAGGGCCAAGAAAATGCGCACCCAGAGGTCCCCGGCGACTCGTTTCCATTTTTCAACCATGCCAAGCGCGAACGCCGTCCGAGGGGGGTGGCTCCGGTCAGGCTGAATTGCTTCAAAAAAACGCCAGACGCTCCGTCATCAGTCAGTCGGCTTATTCACTTCAAAGGGAACCCATGAAAATCGCCCAAGTCTCGCCGCTCATGGAGGCGGTCCCGCCCAAGCTCTATGGCGGCACCGAGCGCATCGTTGCCTATATCGCCGACGAACTGGCGGATATGGGCCATGACGTCACCCTGTTCGCAAGCGGCGACAGCGTGACAAGGGCAAGGCTGGAAGCGCCTTGGCCGCGCGCGCTCCGGCTGGACGAGACGATCCGCGATTACCTCGCGCCGCATATCATCATGCTCGAGACCATCGCGCGGCGGGCCGACGAATTCGACGTGATCCACCTGCACGTCGACTACATCGGCTATCCGACCATCCAGCGCACCGGGGTGCCCTTCCTGGCGACACTGCACGGCCGGCTCGACCTGCCGGAACTGCAGCCGCTCTACGACATGTTCGATGAGGTCCCGGTGGTGTCGATCTCCGACTCCCAGCGCGAGCCGCTGCCGCAGGCGAACTATGTGGCGACGGTGCACCATGGCCTGCCTGAGCGGCTGCTGTCCCCCGGCTTCGGCAGCGGCGGCTACCTCGCCTTCATCGGCCGCATCTCGCCGGAGAAGGCCCCCGACGCGGCCATCCGCATCGCCGTCGCCGCCGGCATGAAGCTGAAGATCGCCGCCAAGGTGGACAAGGTCGACCGCGACTATTTCGCCGAGAAGATCGTGCCGCTCTTGAGCCTGCCGCATGTCGAGTTCATCGGCGAGATCAACGATACGGAAAAAAGCGAATTCCTCGGCAACGCTGCCGGCCTGATCTTCCCCATCGCCTGGCGCGAACCCTTCGGCCTGGCCATGATCGAGGCGATGGCTTGCGGCACGCCGGTCATCGCCATGCGGCTCGGCTCGGTGCCCGAGGTGATCGAGGAAGGCGTCACCGGCTGCATCGTCGACAACGAGGCCGACGCCGCCGAAGCCGCGCGCCACCTGCACCGGTTCGATCGCGGCCGCATTCGCCGGGTATTCGAGCAGCGTTTCACCGCGCGCCGCATGACCGAGGATTACCTCAACATCTACCGGCGGCTGATTGCCCGCCGGCAAAATCTTCGCGAGGCCGTCTGATGTGATGAGCAACGCGGCGCCGGAACCAGCCGAGGCGGAGCTTTCGCCTTTCTACATTTCCGCCAGCGCCACCGTCGGCGCGCCGCGCTCTCATGTGCTCAAGCAGGGCGATGGTTTCGCCGTGCTGGATCAGTTCGGCGACATGCAGGCGGCCAAGCCTGCCGCGGAAGGCCTGTTCTTCGAGGATACCCGCTATCTCTCGCACTTCGTGCTGTCGATCGACGGAGAGCGGCCCATGCTGCTGTCGTCGACCGTCACCGAGGACAATGCGCTGCTCGCGACCGATCTGACCAATCCCGACCTGTTCGAGGGCAAGCGGCTGCGCGTCGCCGGCGACGCCGTGCATCTCCTGCGTAGCACCGCGCTCGGCGAGGCCGCGCTCTTCGTCAAGCTGGAACTGCATAATTTCGGCGTGATTCCCGCACGTCTGCACTTGGGCCTCGATTTCGACGCCGACTTCGCCGACCTGTTCGAGGTCCGCGGCACGGCCCGCCGGCGGCGTGGCGAACGGCTGCCGAACGAGGAACGGCCGGAAGGGCCGGTGCTGGCCTATCGGGGCCTCGACGGTGCGACGCGGCGGACCTGCTTCTCCTTCGAACCGCACCCGACCGCGATCGGACCCCGCCGCGCCGGATGGGAAATCGAATTGCCGCCGGATGCCAGCGCAACCGTCATGGTGACCGTGCGCTGCGAACGGCCCGGGCCCTCGCCCGCGGCGACTTCCTTTACCGCCAGCGTCGCCGCCGCGACAAGACGCACCAGCGACCGCAGGGCGCGGTCGGCCGATCTCTACAGCAGCAACGAAACCTTCAACGACTGGCTCAACCGCTCCCGCGCCGACCTCGACATGCTGGCGACGACGACGCCGCATGGCCTCTATCCCTATGCCGGCATTCCCTGGTTCTCCACCGCCTTCGGCCGCGACGGCATCATCACCTCGCTCGAATGCCTCTGGCTCGATCCGGCACTCGCGGCCGGAACCTTGCGCTACCTCGCCGCCGAGCAGTCGACCACGCTGGACCCGACCGCCGATGCCGAGCCGGGCAAGATCCTGCACGAAACCCGCAAGGGCGAAATGGCAGTGCTCGGCGAGGTGCCGTTCAGGCGCTACTACGGCAGCATCGATGCGACGCCGCTTTTCGTCATGCTGGCCGCCGCCTACTACGCCCGCACCGGCGACCTCGGGCTGATCCGCCGGCTCTGGCCGAACATCGAGGCGGCGCTCGAGTGGATGCGGGAATACGGCGACCCGGACGGCGACGGCTTGCTCGAATACGACCGCCGGTCGGTCAACGGCCTGGTCAACCAGGGCTGGAAAGACAGCCGCGATTCGATCTTCCACGCCGACGGCCATCTCGCCGCGGCGCCCATCGCGCTGGTCGAGGTGCAGGCCTATGCCTTCGCGGCCTATCGGGGCGCGGCGGAACTGGCCCAGGCGCTCGGCCATGCGGAACGCGCCGGCAAATTGCTGGCGTCGGCGGATCGGCTGCGCCAGCAGGTCGAGACCGATTTCTGGCTCGAGGCGCTCGACAGCTACGCGCTGGCGCTCGACGGCCGCAAGGAACCCTGCCGCGTCCTGGCCTCCAATGCCGGCCACGTTCTGCTCGCCGGTCTCTGCACGCCGGATCGCGCGGTGCGCGTCGCCGACAGGCTGATGCGGCCGGAATCCCATTCCGGCTGGGGCATCCGCACCGTCGCCGAGGGCAGCGCGCGCTACAATCCCATCTCCTATCACAACGGCTCGGTCTGGCCGCACGACAACGGCCTGATCGCCATGGGCTTTGCCCGATACGGCCTGCGCCGGCAGCTCCTCCAGCTATTGAGCGGACTGTTCGACGCGGCGTTGTTCATGGAACTGCGGCGCGTGCCGGAATTGTTCTGCGGTTTTGCGCGGCGACCGGGCACCGGGCCTACGGGCTATCCCGTTGCGTGCATCCCGCAAGCCTGGTCGTCGGCGGCCGTGTTCGCCATGCTTGGCGCCGCGCTCGGCATTTCCTTCGATGCGTCGGCGCGGCAGATCCGTTTCACCCGGCCGGCGTTGCCGGACTGGCTCGACGAACTCAGGATCACCAATCTTCGTCTCGGCGATGCCTGCGCCGATCTGCAATTGCAGCGGAGCAACGATGATGTCGCCCTGCACGTTCTGCGCCGCAGCGGCGATATCGACATCGTGCTCACGGTCTAGCCCGAATGTTGCCACAGCCGATCAGCAGGGAGCCGAGTAACATTTCATGACAACGACCTTGGCATCCTCGGTAAACAGCAATGGGACGGACGCGGACTCTGCCAACGCCGGCGGGACCGTCGTGACGCTGAGCAGCGCACGCACCATGTCGTTGCCGCGCTATGCGTCCCGCGGCCCGATGGCCTTTCTGCTGCATTACGTCCGCCGCCGCTTCTTCAGCCACGCCATCGTGCTGCTGACCGTGCTGACGGCCGTCGGCTGCGCGATCGGTTCGCAATACGGCATCAAGAACCTGGTCGACGTGCTGGCCGGCGGCCATCCGACCGACCGTGCCTTGTGGCAGGCGGTCGCCTTCCTGCTGGCGCTGGTCGCCGGCGACAATCTCCTATGGCGCCTTGCCGGCTGGGTCGCCACCTATGCCTTCGTCGCCGTCGGCGGCGACGTGCGGCTCGATCTGTTCGACCATCTCTCGGGTCACGGCTCGCGCTATTTCGCCGATCAATATCCCGGCGCCCTTGCCGGCCGTATCATGACGGCGGCCAACGCCACCTGGAGCATCGAGAACTCGCTCACCTGGACCACCATTCCGCCGGGCGCGGCGGTGATCAGCAGCATCGCCATGCTGGCCGTCATCAATTGGCACATAACCCTCGCGCTGACGCTGATCGTCGCGGTGGTGGGAACGGTGATCGCCTGGCTCGCCGCGCGCGGGCGGCCGCTGCACACGCGCTTCGCCGGCCGTGCCGCCGACGTGAACGGCGATCTCTCCGATGTCGTCAGCAATATCGGCATCGTGCGCGCCTTCGGCGCCGCCCGGCGCGAATACACCCGGCTGCAGCGCCGGATCGCCAACGAGATGTCGGCGCAACGCGCGAGCCTGCGCTCGCTGGAATGGCTGCGCACCTTCCACGCCCTGCTGGTGTTCATGGTGACGGCGGGCGTCCTGGCCTGGGCGGCAATCCTGTGGCGCGCCGGCAGCATCACCACGGGCGACGTGGTGCTGACCACGTCGCTCGGCTTCACCGTGCTGCACGCCTCGCGCGATCTGGCCATGGCGCTGGTCGACGTTGTCCAGCACTTCGCCAAGCTCGGTGAGGCGGTGAAGGTGCTGGGTTCGCCGCACGAAATCAAGGACGCGCCGGACGCGAAGCCGCTGCTCAATCTCGGCGGCTCGGTTTCGTTTGAGAACATCGGCTTCAGCTACCCCGACGGCGAGCGGGTGCTGGAGGATTTCAACCTGGACGTTCCCGCCGGCCAGACGCTCGGCCTCGTCGGCCGCTCCGGCGCCGGCAAGACCACCATCCTGACCTTGCTGCAACGGCTCTATGAGCCGACGGGCGGGCGCATCCTGATCGACGAGCAGGACATCGGCCAGGTGACCCAGGAAAGCCTGCACGAACTGATCGCGGTCGTGCAGCAGGACATTTCGTTGTTTCACCGGTCGATCCGCGAGAACCTGGCCTACGGCCGGCCGGAAGCGACCTTCGAGGAAATCTACCACGCCGCCGAGGTGGCCGGCTGCACCGAGTTCATCTGCCGCATGCCGCAAGGCTTCGACACCGTCGTCGGCGAGCGCGGCGTAAAGCTGTCCGGCGGCCAGCGCCAGCGCCTGGCGATCGCGCGTGCGTTCCTCCGCAACGCGCCGATCATCCTGCTCGACGAGGCGACATCGGCGCTCGATTCCGAATCCGAACAGGCGATCCAGGCGGCGCTGATGCGGCTGATCAAGGGCCGCACCGTGATCGCCATCGCCCATCGGCTCTCGACCCTCAGCGCCTTCGACCGCATCGTGGAACTCGACGGCGGCCGTATCGTCGAAGACGGCCCGGCGTCCGCCTACCTCAGGCGGCACGGCATCGGGCCGCGGGTGGCGGGCCACCGCCTCTCGGTCGGCGGCGGATCATGAGCAGAGCCGCGCGGCGGCTTCGGCTGCCGCTTGCCGCGCTGCTGCTCGCCGCGACACCGGGCGCACCCCAGGCCCAGCCGCAAACCGCCTCGCCGCCCGCCGCACAGCAACAGCCCGCCGCACCGGCGCCGCGACCGCAGCCGCCGACACCCGCCGCGAAGTCCGAGCCGGTCAAACCGCCGGAGAATCTGGAGCCGATCGGGCCGAACGAGGCCACCAGCATCCTCGGCAAGAGCGTGGAAGGCGCCGCCGGCGAGAACCTCGGCCGCGTGGTCGATATCCTGGTCGACGCGGACGGCCAACCCCGCGCCGCGGTGATCGATTTCGGCGGCTTCCTCGGCGTCGGCAGCCGCAAGATCGCCGTCGCTTGGCGCCTGCTGCAGTTTCGCCCCACCGACAGCAAGGCACCGATCCGTCTCGGCGTCACGCGGGCGGAAATCCAGGCCGCGCCGGAATACAAGGAAAAGATCCAGCCGGCGCAGGTCGTGGCACCGCCAAACGAGACTCCGGTGCCGCCGATTGCTCCCAAGTGAGCAGCACTCTGCGAGACGGCATATCACGCACCAGGGCGGCACGAGGCTGGCGCGAGCTGGCGACGCCCGATCGCGGCCTCGACGGGCTGAATTTCTTCGTCGCCAATATCCAGACCGGTTTCGGCCCCTTCATCGCCGTCTATCTGACCACCCACGGCTGGACGCTGACCGCGATCGGCTTCGCGCTCAGCCTCGGCACCATCACCGCCATGGCGAGTCAGCTCCCGGCCGGCGCCCTGGTCGATGCCGTGCGCAGCAAGCGCTTCGTGGCGGCGTGCAGCGTTCTCGTCTTCGCCGTCAGCGCCATTCTCTTCGTGGTGCGGCCGATCCCCCTCTTCGTCTATCTCGCCGAGATGTTGCACGGCATCTCGAGCTGTACGCTCGGCCCGGCGATCACCGCCATGAGCCTGGCGCTCGCCGGCGAGGCAGCGCTCGGCCTGCGCCTCGGCCGCAACGCCCGCTACGGTTCGATCGGCAACGGCATCGGCGCAGCGCTGATGGGCCTCTGCGGCACCTATATTTCCGAGCGCTCGGTGTTCGTCCTGACGGCGCTCTTCGCCCTGCCCGCGCTCATCGCCCTGGTGCCGCTCGCCGGCGCCGGCGATGCGCCGCCCAAGCCGCGCAGCGGCAGGCCGCCGGCGCCGAGGCATGCCGATAACTTGTGGCACGTCCTCGGCGATCGCCGGCTGCATATCCTTGCCGCCTGCGCGCTCCTGTTCAACCTCGCCAATGCCGCCATGCTGCCGCTCGCCGCGAGCGCCCTGACCAAGCGGGCCGGCGGCGATGCCAGCCTGCTCATCGCGGCCGCCATCGTCCTGCCGCAGCTCATCGTCGCCCTGCTGTCGCCGACGGTCGGCCGATTGGCGGAGGTCCGCGGCCGGAGGCTGCTTCTGCTGCTCGGTTTCTGCATGCTGCCGCTGCGCGGCCTGCTCTTCGCCGCGACCACCGAACCCTACCTCGCCGTGCTGATCCAGGTGTTCGACGGCTTCGCCGCCGCTTGCTTCGGCGTGCTCATGCCGCTCGTCATCAGCGACATCGCCGGACGTTCCGGCCATTTCAATCTGTGCCTCGGCGTCGTCGGTCTGGCGAGCGGCGTCGGCGCGACGGTCAGCACGACCCTGTCCGGCTGGATCGGCGATCGCTTCGGCGACCCCATCGCCTTTGCCAGCCTGGCAGCCTGCGGCCTCGCCGCGGTCGTGCTGGTCGCAACCGCCCTTCCCGAAACCCGGCCCAACGCCTGACCGGACCAGAGCGGCATGTCTGTTTACGCGTATCCGGATATTCGCCTCGCGATTTGGAACCGAAGCGGGATTCCGGTGTTTAAACCCCGTCAAAAATGGAGATCGTCATGAAAATGCTTATTGCTCCATTGGCCGCAGGCTCGCTCCTGGTCTTTGGTACGCTGCCGGCGCTCGCCGCCGCACCGGCCGTGCACGATAGGATCCAGGTCGCCGACACTTCCGACTTCGCTGCGAAGAAGGATGAATATGTCAAGAAATCCAACGACGACATGCAGATCTGGCAGAAGCGCGTGCACGATTTTGGCGAAAAGGCCAAGTCGGACGGCCAGAAGGCCGGCGACGCGGCGAAGGTGCAGCTCGACAGGGCCTGGCGCGATACCAAAGCCGCCTCGGTCAAGCTGCAGGAAGCCGGCGAGGATGGCTGGGCCAGCGCCAGGAGCGCGTACGAGCGGGCATCGGCGAAGCTGCGCTCGGTCTGGCAC
>DATKQA010000358.1:0-7443 GCA_035523835.1 Candidatus Sulfotelmatobacter sp. | reverse complement strand
GCACGCCGGCGCGGCCGGCGACGCGCTTGGTGATGGCGAGCGCTTCGGCCTCGTCGAGCTTCGGCGCCTCGCCCATGATGCCGAGAATGGTCAGGCCGGTGACGCCGCAGCGACGATAGAAGTCGGTCATGCGGTCGACCGAATCCACATCCACCCTGCCGTCGGGCAGGAACGGCGTGGCGGCAATGGCATAGACGCCCGCAGCGGTTTCGTCGAGCAGCATGCGATGATCCCCTGGTCGATCCGGCGATTGACGATGGTACAGCGCGCAACGAGCCTAGTTCCCCGGCCCCCGCTCCATGGAATAGGGCTGCCAGCGGACCAGGTCGGATTTCTCCAGTACCGAGGGATTGACGCAGGCGCGCGGCCAACGGCCGGCCAATACCATGGCGATCTCCTGGCCGACGCGGCGCCGGCGCGCCAGGTCGAAGCGCGCCGAGGCGGAGGCGACATGGGCGGTGAGGGTGACGTTGTCCATCTTGAGCAGCGGATTGCCGGCATCCGGCGGCTCGCGCTCGAGCACGTCGAGCGCCGCGCCGGCGATCCAGCCTTCCTGCAGGGCCTTGACGAGTGCGGCCTCGTCCACCGTCGGCCCGCGGCCGGTGTTAATGAACAGCGCCTCGCGCTTCATCAGGCGGAAGTGCTGCTCGGTCAGCATGTGCTGCGCCTCCACGGTCGAGGGCGCGTGCATGGAGACGAAGTCGGAGCGCTTGAGCAGTTCCTCAAGGCTGACGGCTTCGACGCCGTAGGGGCTCATGACCAGCTCCTCCACATAGGGATCGTAGGCCAGCATATGCAGCCCGAAGGCACGCGCCCGCACGGCCACGGCACGGGCGACATGGCCGAAGGCGATGAAGCCGAGCGTCTGGCCCATCAGGCGGGGATGCCGCAGCAGCATCGGCCGGCCTTCGCGCCAGCGCCCCTCGCGCACCAGGCGATCCTGCACCACCAGGCGGCGGAAGCCGGCCAGGAGCAGCATCATGGCGTGGTCGGCGACCTCCTCGATGAAGGTGTCGGGCACGTTGGTCACGGGAATGCCGCGCGCCGTGGCCGCCGCCACGTCGACGGAATCGACCCCGACCGAGCCGAGCGAGATGACCTTGCAGCGCTGCAAGCCGTCGATCATGCGCTTGGTGATGGGGCGGCCCTTGGCATAGAGCGCGTCGGCGTCATGGCTGGCGCTGATGAATTCGTTTTCCGACGCGGCGTCGATTTCGACGATCTCCGCGCCAATCGGCGCCAGGGCCTCGAGCTCCAGCGCATAGCCGCCGCCGGCCACGGTAAAGCTGGCGCCGGCCGGCGTCACGACCTTGAATTTCGCCATGCCTTCCTCCCGGCTGCGCGCACGGCCATTCAAGTCTGCCGCCGTTCGGCTTGTCAATCGCGCACCGGCCTGCGAGCGACGGCAAGAGATGGCCTTCAGATATCCTGCCCGCTTTCCATGCAGAGCTTGACCGCCTGGGTGCGGCTTTCCACGCCGAGCTTGCGATAGATGTTGCGCAGGTGGAGCGCCACCGTCACCGTCTCGATGCCGAGCTTGCGGCCGATCTCGCCGTTCGGCGAGCCCGACACCAGGAGGCGCAGCACATCGCGCTCGCGCGCGGTCAGCGCGGCGATGCCCTGCAAGGCCGCACCTGCCGCGACCGGTCTGCCGGCGGCGGCGGCGTCGCTGAGGCCGACGGGAAAATAGCGCTCGCCCGACAGCATGAGCTGCACGGCGTTCAGCATGGCGCGACCGCCGATCGTCTTGGGGATGAAGCCGATGGCGCCGGCGTCATAGGCGTTCTTGGCGTTTTCGGCGGTGGCCTCGCCCGACATCACGGCGATCGGAATGCCGGGAAAGTGCTTGCGCACCGCCTTCATGCCCGCAAGTCCGTTCATGCCCGGCATCCGGAGATCGAGGATCACCAGATCGAACGATGCCTCGCCGTTGGCGAAGGTCAGCGTCTCCGCCAGGTTGATCGCCTTCTCGATCTGCACCTCGGGACCGAGCTTCTTCAGATGCGCCTCCAGCATGTCGGTGAGCAGGACATGGTCGTCGGCGATCAGCAGGCGGATGGCGGAAGAGGTGGACATGAACTTGCGCCTCCTTCTGTCGCGGGCATCCGCGGCGGGCTTCGACCGGGCCCGGAAATCCGTCGCGTTGCGAGCCGGAGTAGCTTCAGCTTAGTCAAGATGCGCGACCGACAACATCCTTTCGCCAGATTGTTATATCAGATCGGCTGCTTCCTATATGGAAACGACAATTCGCCCGACTGTCAAAGACGCTTCGCCGCATCCTCGTCTGACGCCAGCCGCCGCGGCCGGCAAATGCAAGGCCAGCGGCGATGCGCAACGGCGCAGCCGCCCGATCAGCACCGATCTGATGCCGCGACGCCGGCGCACCAAATGCCCCCGTTATTGAGCAATTCCTGCCGCGTCGAAATTACCGCAGCCGATATATTGTCTCTTTTACAATAAATATCAGAATTCTCCTTGAGTAAATATGGAATAATTGGAAGATAGATATTAAACAGTCGGAAGGATAATATATTTATATATTTACTATAATCAATAAAATCTTCTAAAATTAAGAATATTTTAAGAATTATACGTTGAAATAACTTCCAGGGAACAGTAGCGTACGTCGCATCATTCGATTTTGGATGCTTTCGGTCATCATGGTTCCCGATGCGGCGTCGGTATCAGCAGCTTTCGGCGAAGGCCGTGCGCTGCTGCCGAGTTCGAGTAGTCCACCGTCGGACAGTATCGTGACGGACGTTATGGCTGGGCCGGCACCCCCCCACTACCGGCCCAGCCATATGTCTTTTGGCGAGGCCCGCCTCTCGGTTCGCCGCTTCAGTCGACCGCCCCGCCCGATCGCCGCCGCTCCGGTGCCCTTCGCCCCCGATGCCGATTGGTGAGGTCAGCGGATGCCCAATCGCAACCTCCGACGCTTGTATCCCTGGGGCCTGGCCGGGATCGGCATCGTCCTCTCGCTGCTGGCCGGCCTCGCGGTTACGCCAGGCTCCTTGAGCATTCCCACCATCGCCATCGGCTTGGCGCTCACCGCGCTGGTCGCCGGCATCGCCGCCGGGGAAGTGCGCGCGAGGAGCCGCATCGACGCGGCGGTCGCCGCGCGCACCCGCGAGATCACCGAGGTCAATGCCAGGCTGCGCCGCGAGATCGAGGAACGGCAACGGGCGGAGGCCCTGCTGCTCGAGCGGGAGCATCGCTTTCGCGACTTCGCGGAAGTCGCCTCCGACTGGTACTGGGAAACCGACCGCGAACACAAATTCATCTACGTCTCCGAGCGTATCCGCGACCTCGGCGGCTTTCCGCCGGCCTACTACATCGGCAAGACCCGCGAACAGACCATGATGGATCTGGAGCGGCCGCCGGGCTGGTCGGCGCATCTGGCCGACCTCGCGGCACACCGGCCGTTCCGCAACTTCATCATCACCCGGCGGCGGCAGGACGGGACGCAGTGGTTCGTGCAGATCAGCGGGCGGCCGATCTTCGGACCGGAAGGCGAATTCCATGGCTATCGCGGCACCGGCCAGGATGTCAGCGATCTCAAGCGGCGCGAGCTGGAACTCGCCACCGCCGTGCTGCGCAACGAGATGCTGAATGCGGCCGCGGCGGCGACGGCAAGCGGCATCATCCTCACCGACGAGACCAGTCCCGACAGTCCGGTCGCCTATGTGAACCCGGCCTTCACGACCATTACCGGCTATGGCGCCGACGAGGCACTCGGCCGCAATTGCCGCTTTCTTCAGGGCGCCGATACGGACCCCGCCGCCGTCGCGCAAATTCGCGCCGCCGTGGCGGAGCGTCGCCATGCGAGCGTCGAGATCCGCAACTACCGCAAGGACGGCAAGCCGTTCTGGAACGAACTCTCGCTCAGTCCGGTGTTTCGCCCATCGGGCGAACTCGTCGCCTTCGTCGGCATCATCAACGATGTCACCGCCGGCAAGGCGACGGTCGAGCGGCTGCAGCGCAGCCAGAAGATGGAAGTCGTCGGTCAACTGACCGGCGGCGTCGCGCACGACTTCAACAATCTCCTGGCCGTGATCATCGGCAATCTGGAATTGATCGGCGAGGGCGACCTGCCCGCTTCGACGAAAGGCCAGCTCGTCAAGCCGGCGCTCGACTCCGCATTGCGCGGCGCCGAACTCACGCAAAGGCTGCTTGCCTTTTCGCGGCTGCAGCCGTTGCAGCCCATGCCGGTCGATCTCAACGAGATGGTCGCCAATATGCGTGATCTGCTGCGCCGCTCGCTCGGCGAGGCGATCGCCGTCGAAACCGGCTTGTCGCCGGCTTTGTGGACTTGCCAGGTCGATCCCGGCCAATTCGAGACGGCGCTGGTCAACCTGGCGGTCAATTCGCGCGATGCCATGCCGTCCGGTGGCTGCATCACGATCGAAACCGGCAATATCTCGATCAGCGAGGGCGACAGGGGTTACGACGACGAGCTCGCGCCCGGCGACTATGTCGTCCTTTCCGTCTCCGACAACGGCGTCGGCATGAGCGAAGCGGTGCGCAATCGCGTGTTCGAACCCTTCTTCACCACCAAGGAATTCGGCAAGGGCAGCGGCCTCGGCCTCAGCATGGTCTATGGCTTCATCAAACAGACGGGCGGACAGGTGACGATCTACAGCGAGCCCGACGTCGGCACGACCGTGCGGCTCTATCTGCCGCGCGCCGCAGGCAAATCCGCCACCCCCGACGCGGACGGCAGGAATGCAGACATATTGATTCTGCGCCGCGACGCGACGATCCTGTTGGTGGAGGACCAAGGCGAGGTACGTGCGATGGCAAAGCGCTTGCTCACGGACCTGGGGTTCGCCGTGGTCGAAGCCGCCGACGCGGCGGCCGCCCTCGCCGAATTGGAGCGTCATCCGGAGATCGACCTGCTGCTGACCGACATCGTGCTTCCCGGCGGCGTGAACGGGCAGGCGCTGGCGGCGGAGGCGATACGGCGCAATCCCCGTCTCAAAGTGCTCTATAGCTCCGGCTTCACCGAGGCGGCCCTGGTCGATCAGGGGCGGCTTGCGCCCGGCACGCATCTCCTGAGCAAGCCCTATCGCAAGCGCGATTTGATCCGCCTGCTCAATCTTGCCGCATCGCCGCCGCGGGACTGAGCCATGCGGCCGAGGATACTCGTCGTCGACGACCAGGTGGCCATCGGCACCTACATCAAGGCCGTCGCCGAGCCGCTCGGCTACGACGTCACCATAGCGACCGAACCACGCAAGGCCATACCGCTGGTCCTCGAACTCGAGCCGGCCTTGATCATCCTCGACATCGTGATGCCGCAGATGGACGGCATCGAGATACTCCGCGCGCTCGGCGCCATGCGCTGCGCCGCGCATATTCTGATCATCAGCGGCTTCAGCGCCGACTATCTCGAGAGCGCCGCGAGCCTGTCCAAACCTTTCGGCCTGGAGCATGTCACCACCATGCCGAAGCCCTTCCGCACCGCAGCGCTCCGGCAATATCTCGCCCAATCGGTTCCCGTCAGCCAGGCTTGAACGCCGCCGGCGGCAGGCGTCGACCACGGCCGGACCCTCTCTGGCCGAAAGCGCCAGGAAAAGTTAAGCTACCCAACAATTGAATACCCGGACAAAACCGGGAGCGAACAAACCGAGGGGAGGAACCTACGATGGCTTTTGCGCAAAGAACCGAGGCCGCCGCATCCGACCGGACGGCCTTGACGGGGCTGCAGATCGGCGTGGCGGTCCTGTGCGGCCTGATCCAGATGCTCGACGGCTATGACCTGTCCGCTATCGGATTGGCCGCGCCGTCGCTGATACATGCGTGGGGGGTGGCGCCAAAGGATCTCACGCAGGCCTTCGTGCTTTCCAGCGTCGGCATCATGGTCGGCGCCCTGCTGTCCGGACCGGTGGCCGATCGTTTCGGCCGCAAGCCGATGCTGCTGTTCTCCGTGGCGATGTTCGGCGTGTTCTCGCTCGCCTCGGCCTATGCGCCCTCGCTGCACGTGTTGGCCGTCCTGCGTTTCTTCACCGGCATCGGCATCGGCGGCGCCATGCCGACGACGGTCGCCCTGACCTCGGACTACGCCACCGGCCGCTGGCGCACCTCGCTCGTCATGTTCATGTTCACCGGCAATACCGTCGGTGGCGTCGCCGCCGGTCAGATCGCCGCGGAAATCCTGCCGAACTGGGGTTGGCAGGGCATCTTCATGGTCGGCGGCGTGGTGCCGCTGGTGCTGTTGGTGGCGCTGCTCTTCGTGCTGCCGGAAGCCCCGCAGTTCCAGGGCGGCGCCCGGCCGGCCTCCGCCCGCGCCAACCCGGTCGGCGGCCTGTTCCGGGACGGCTTGGCGCTCAGCACGCTCATGCTATGGGCGATCTTCCTGATCAACCTCCTGAACATGTACTTGATCGGCTATTGGTTGCCGACCGTGCTCCATCTCAACGGCCTGAGCCCGGCCGACGCAGCCTTCGCCACCAGCATCTATACCGCCGGCGCCGTGCTGAGCACGCTTGCGCTCGGGCCGCTGATCACCCGTTTCGGCGCCGAGCGCGTATTGGGCCTCAGCCTGCTGATCGGCTCGGTATTCATCGGCATCCTGGCCATGGTTCCGTTGTCGCCGATGGCGACCATGGCCGTGCTGTTTGTCGCCGGCGGCGGCTTCATCGGCAGCCAGCTCGGCCTCAACGGCTTCGCCGCCTCCGTCTATCCCGCGGCGACCCGCTCGACCGGCATCGGCTGGGCGCTCGGCGTTGGCCGGCTCGGCGGCATCGCCGGCCCGATCGTCGGCGGCGTCCTGCTCGGCCTTGGCCTGCCGCCGACGAAAATCATGCTGTTCGCCTGCGGTCCCGGCCTGATCACCGCCTTGCTGGTCGTGCTCCTTGGCCGCCACCGCCGGAGCCGGCTTCAGGACGCCTAGAGAAATGCCGCCATCCGCGTCTGGCGCGACGATCACGGTCCGCGACGACGAGGACAGGTCGTCGCCCACGTCGTGGCCAGGCAATTGTTCCGCCTTTTCGGGTTGCGTAACACTGCACGAGAGGATGCATGAAAGTCTTCGTCTTCGATCTGCTGGCCTATGGCGAGAACCTCGACCATCTGAAGACCGGCACCGAATTGCCCTACCCGCTGTCCAAGCAGCATTTCAAGGCGGATGTGGCGGTGCGCACCTACGCCGAGCATCTGGCCGCCTGGGAGGAGATGGATCGTCTCGGCTATGACGGCGTGGGTTTCAATGAGCACCATTGCTCGCCCTATGGCTTGATGAATTCGCCGAATCTGATGGCGTCGGCCGCGGCGCAGCGGACCAAGAATTTGAAGCTGCTGATCTACGGCAATCTGCTGCCGTTGCACGAGCCGCTCCGCCTCGCCGAAGAACTGGCCATGCTCGATTGCCTGTCGAACGGCCGGCTGATTTCCGGCTTCGCCCGCGGCATTCCCCGCGAATACCAGGTGCACAACGTGCCGTTG
>DATKQA010000357.1:0-2574 GCA_035523835.1 Candidatus Sulfotelmatobacter sp. | reverse complement strand
CGCCGCCTTCTCGCTGTCGCGCATGCGCTTCTGGGGCTCCACGGTGCTGGCGACCGGCGTGTTCCTCACCTACCTGATCCCGAACACGCTGCTGTTCATCCCGATGTTCAAGATTTTCGCCTTCCTGACCGATATCACCGGCATCCCCTTCATCAACAAATGGTACATACTGGTGATCATCTATCCGATCCTGACGGTGCCGTTCTGCACCTGGATCATGATCGGCTATTTCGCCTCGATCCCGAAGGAGCTCGACGAAGCCGCGTTGATCGACGGCGCCGGCTACTTCCAGATGTTGACCCGCATCTTCATTCCGGTGGCGCTGCCCGGCATCATCGCCGCGATGATCTTTTCCTTCACCGCCGCCTGGGCACAGTTCCTCTATCCCCTGGCCATGACGACCAGTATCGATCAGCTCGTGCTGCCGGTCGGCATCATCACCACCCTGATCAAGGGTGACGTCTTCAACTGGGGGCAGATCATGACCGGCGCGCTGCTTGGTGCCGCGCCGCCATTGATCATCTACGCTTTCCTCATGGACTATTACATCGCCGGCCTCACCGCCGGAGCGACCAAGGGCTGACGCATGGCACAAGTTATTCTGCGCAACGTCGTCAAGAAATATGACGACACGCTGGCGGTCCGCGGCATTGATCTCGATATCGCCGACAAGGAATTCATCGTCCTGGTGGGGCCATCCGGCTGCGGCAAGAGCACCACGCTCAGGATGATCGCCGGTCTGGAAGAGATCAGCGACGGCGACATCATGATCGGCGGCAACCTGGTGAACGACGTGCCGCCGAAAGACCGCGACATCGCCATGGTGTTCCAGAACTACGCCCTCTACCCGCATATGACGGTCTACGAGAACATGTCCTTCGGCCTCCGGCTGAAGAAATTCAGCAAGACCGACATCAAGGTGCGTGTCGAACAGGCGGCGCAGATCCTCGACATCACCGATCTCCTGGGGCGCCGGCCGAAGCAACTCTCCGGCGGCCAGCGCCAGCGCGTCGCCATGGGGCGCGCCATCGTGCGCAATCCCAAGGTCTTCCTGTTCGACGAGCCGCTGTCGAACCTCGATGCCAAGCTTCGCGTGCAGATGCGCACCGAGATCAAGAAGGTGCACCAGAAGGTGCGCACAACGACGGTCTATGTCACCCACGACCAGGTCGAGGCCATGACCCTCGCCGATCGGGTGGTGGTGATGAACGGCGGCCTCATCGAACAGATCGGCACCCCGAACGATCTCTACCACCATCCACGGACGCGTTTCGTTGCCGGCTTCATCGGCTCGCCGGCGATGAATTTCATCCCTTGCCGACTTGAGCGGAACGGCGGCGGCCTCAGCATGCGGCTGGACGACCGCCTCACGCTGCCGGTCCCGGCAGCCCGCACCGACCGGTACGCGGCGCATGCGAATAAGCAACTGCTGTTCGGGCTCCGCCCTGAGCATATCGTCGAGAGCCGTTCCTACGGCAACGGCGCCGACACTGCGCCCTTCTCGGTCACGCTCGACGTGGTCGAGCCGATGGGCATGGAGACCCTGGTCTATTTCAGCATCGGCGGCAGCGACGTGTGCGGACGGGTCAGCCCCGCCAGCAATCCCGAAGCCGGACGGCCGATGCAGCTCATGGCCGAGCTGAACCACATGCATCTCGTCGACCCGGCCAGCGACCTGGTCATCTGACGGGCCGGTTCAGCCGCCGCCGGGCACACGCCGCAGCCGCAAGCCGGCCGCCGAGCAGGCCGTTTCCTCCGCGGCGACGGCGCCGTCCAAGACTTCGCGCAGCTTGCGCGCCAGATCTTGCTTGCGGTAGGGCTTGCGCAACACCGGCACCGTCATGCCCGGTTGATTCTCCGCTGTCGTCGGAGCCTTGGCATAGCCCGTAGCGAACAAGACCTTCAGGCCGGGATACCGCTGCCGCGCCTCCGCCGCCAGTTGAAATCCGGTCATGCCGCCGGGCATGACGACGTCGGAAAACAGCAGGTCGAACTGCTCGCCGGAGTCCAGCACCGCGAGGGCCGCCGGTCCGTTCGCGGCGATGCGGGTGCGGTAGCCGAGATCGTTGAGCTGCCGCAGCACCGCGGCGCGAACGTCGTCGTCGTCCTCGACTAGAAGTATCGACTCGCGCCCACGCGGAATGCTCTCTGCCGGAAGGTCGCCCGAGGCCGCTGCCGCCGTTGCCCCGTCCTTGGCCCGCGGCAAGTAAAGCCGCATGGTGGTGCCGAAGCCGACCTCGCTGTAGATTTTGAGATGACCGCCGGATTGTTTGGCGAAACCATAAATCATGCTCAGTCCGAGGCCGGTTCCCTTGCCTTGCTCCTTGGTGGTGAAGAAGGGTTCGGTAGCGCGCGCGATCACCTCCGGCGGCATGCCGGTGCCGGTGTCGTGCACCGACAGCATGACGTAGTCGCCGGGCCTCACGTCCTTGTTGTTTGCCGCGTAGACCTCGTCGAGCTGCGCGTTGGCCGTTTCGACGATCAGCTCGCCGCCGTTCGGCATCGCGTCGCGCGCATTGATGGATAGATTGAGCAACGCGTCTTCGATTTGCGAGACGTCGGCGAACACCGGCC
>DATKQA010000356.1:0-4133 GCA_035523835.1 Candidatus Sulfotelmatobacter sp. | reverse complement strand
ACCCACTAACCCCGCGGCGAACGCCGTCCACCAAGTCATGGCTCACACCTATGACTTCTGGCGCTTCCTACATAACACCGGCAATCGGCCGGTAATCGGCGCTACTGGGCGGGCAATCGGCGGCAATCGGTTACCAATGGGATCGCGTCGGGCGGGAATGGGCATCCCGTCGGCGGCGCTGCGGACGGGCGACCGGCCTGGTGCTGAATTCCACTGGCACCGATTCTGCTGCTGCCGCCGCGGCGCGCCGTGTATATGCTGCGCCGCAGCGCGCACACCATCGGAGGCCTCGACCCATGAGCTTCACCACGCCCGAGCCGGCCACGCCGCGGCTCAACCGTTCCGAACTGTCTGTTCCCGGGTCGTCGATCAAAATGATCGAGAAGGCGGCGCAGTCGGCGGCCGACGTGGTGTTCCTCGATCTCGAGGATGCGGTGGCGCCCGACGACAAGCCGCAGGCGCGCAAGAACGTCATCCAGGCGTTGCGCGATATCGACTGGGGATCGAAGACCATGTCGGTCCGCATCAACGGCCTCGACACTCACTTCATGTATCGCGACGTGGTCGACGTGGTGGAGCAGGCCGGCGAGCGGCTCGACCTGATCATGATCCCCAAGGTCGGCACCGCCGCCGACATCTATGCGCTCGACATGCTGGTGACGCAGATCGAGGCGGCGAAGGGCCGCAAGAAGCGGCTCGGCTTCGAGATGATCATCGAGACCGCGCTCGGCATGCAGAACGTCGGCGAGATCGCCGCCGCCTCGAAGCGCAACGAATCGCTGCACTTCGGCGTCGCCGACTATTCCGCCTCGACGCATGCGCGCACCACCAATGTCGGCGGGCCGAACCCGATGTACGGCGTGCTGACCGACAAGCTCGATGCCGCCGGCCGGCGCGACTATTACTGGGGCGACATGTGGCACTATGCCATCGCCCGCATGGTGGTGGCGGCGCGCGCCAACGGCTTGCGGCCGATCGACGGGCCGTTCGGCGATTTCAAGGACCCGGACGGCTACAAGGCCCAGGCCAATCGCGCCGCCGTGCTCGGCTGCGAAGGCAAGTGGGCGATCCATCCCTCCCAGCTCGAGCTGGCCAACGAGGTCTATAGCCCGGGCGAGAAGGAGGTGGCGCAGGCGCGCCGCGTGCTCGCCGCCATGGAGCAGGGCCTGAAGGAGGGCAAGGGCGCGG
This sequence comes from Candidatus Sulfotelmatobacter sp., assembly GCA_035523835.1. Taxonomy (GTDB): domain Bacteria; phylum Pseudomonadota; class Alphaproteobacteria; order Ferrovibrionales; family Ferrovibrionaceae; genus DASQHM01. Next base: position 2,945 of record DATKQA010000356.1, on the reverse strand, counting down.
TGGCGCTCGACGGCCGGCTGATCGACATCGCCTCGATCCGCCAGGCGCGCGTGATGGTGCAGAAGGCCGAGCAGATCGCGGCGCGCTAGCGGGGCGCGCCGGGGCTTGTGATCCGCCGGCAATATGGTTAGTTAGCCGGCGATGAACACCTACCTCGATTTCGAAAAGCCGCTGGCCGAGCTGGAAGGCAAGATTCGCGAGCTGGAACACGCGGCCGACGCCAACAACGAAGTCGATATCGTCGAGGAGCTGACCCGCCTCAAGGCCAAGGCCGAGCAGATGCTCACCGCCACCTATGCCAAGCTCTCCGCCTGGCAGAAGGTGCAGGTGGCGCGCCATCCCGACCGGCCGCATTTCCAGGACTATGTCGCCGGCCTGGTCGAGAATTTCACCCCGCTCGCCGGCGACCGGCTGTTCGGCGACGACAAGGCCATCGTCGGCGGCCTCGGCCGCTTCCACGGCCGCTCGGTGATGCTGCTCGGCCACGAGAAGGGGCGCGGCACCGACGGGCGCGTCACGCACAATTTCGGCATGGCCCGGCCGGAGGGCTATCGCAAGGCGGTGCGACTGATGCAGCTCGCCGACAAGTTCCATCTGCCGGTGATCACCTTGGTCGACACCCCCGGCGCCTTTCCCGGCGCCGATGCCGAGGCGCGCGGCGTGGCCGAGGCGATCGCCCGCGGCATCGAGGCCTGCCTCGATCTGCGCGTGCCGCTGATCGCGGCGATCGTCGGCGAGGGCGGCTCCGGCGGCGCGGTCGCCATCGCCACCGCCAACCGCGTCATCATGCTGGAGCATGCGGTCTATACCGTGGCGACGCCGGAGGCCTGCGCCTCGATCCTCTGGCATGCGGCGGACAAGGCGCCGGAGGCGGCGGAGGCCTTGAAGATCACCGCGCGCGACCTGCTCCGGCTCAAGCTCATCGACAAGATCGTGGCCGAGCCGGTCGGCGGCGCGCACCGCGCGCCGGAGGCGACCGTCGCCGCCGTCGGCCAGGCGATCGAGGAGGCGCTGAAGGCGCTCGCCGCGACCGAGCCCGGCGTCCTGCGCGAGGCGCGCCGGCGCAAGTATCTCGACATGGGCCGCGATCTCTAGAATTGTCCTGACGCTACAGCCGGCGGACGAAGCTCCTGAGATCGGCGACGAAGGCCTCCGGCTCCTCCATGGCGGCGAAGTGCCCGCCGGCCGGCATGACCGACCAATGCACGATGTCGTACATGCGCATCCCCCAGCTTCGCGGCGGGCGCGGTGCGCTGTCGACGGGATAATCGGCATAGCCGGTCGGCACGGCGACCTTGCGGCCGGGGCCGAGGTCCGCCGTCGCCTCCTCGCGCGCGGCCCAATACATCCAGTTCGCCGGATTGATGCAGCCGGTGAACCAGTACAGCGACAGCATGGTGCAGAGCTGGTCCTTGGAGAAGCGCCGCTCCAGGCTGCCCCTTGTATCGGCCAGGGTGCGGAACTTCTCCACCAGCCAGCCGGCCAGCCCGACCGGCGAATCGGTCAGCGCGAAAGCCAGGGTCTGCGGCTTGGTCGCCTGCACGAGCTGATAGCCGCGCTGCTCCTGCCACCAGGCGCGCATGCCCGCGACATAGGCCCGCTCGTCTTCGCTCAGCGGCGGCGCGCCGGCGCCGCGCCAGGGCCTGAGCGGCAGCATGGTGAGATGAATGCCGTCGAGCACGCCGGGATGGTCGAGCGCCAGGCACGAGGTGACCAGGCTGCCCCAGTCGCCGCCATGGGCGATGAAGTGGCGGTAGCCGAGCACCCGCGTCATCAGCTTGTGCCACAGGCCGGCGATGGCCCGGGCGCCGATCGGCCGCGGCGGCGCGGCGGAGAAGCCGTAGCCCGGCAGCGAGGCCACCACCACGTCGAAGGCATCGGCCGTGTCGCCGCCGAAGCGCTCGGGGTGCGCCAGCGGCTGCACCACGTCGAGGAATTCGATGAACGAGCTCGGCCAGCCGTGCGTCAGCAGGAGCGGCCGCGGCACTGCGCCGGAGCCGGGCTCGTGGATATAGTGGATGCGCAGGCCGTCGATCTCGACGGTATGGTGCGGAAAGGCATTAAGCCGCGCCTCGTGCGCGCGCCAGTCATAGACCTCGCGCCAATGGGCGATCAGCTTCTGCATGTAGGCGAGCTCGCTGCCGAAGCGCCAGCCGCCCGCCGCCGGCTCGTTCGGCCAGCGCGCCCGCGCCAGGCGGCGGCGCAGATCGCCGAGCGCGGCGTCGGAGACGTGGATGCGGTAGGGTTTCGCCAGCATCGCCTCAGCTCCGGAAGCGGCGGAAGAACTGCCTGACGTCCTCGATCAGGAGCGGCCCTTTCTGCATGGCGGCGAAATGGCCGCCGTCGGGGAATTCGCAGCGATGCACGACGTTGTAGGCGCGCCGGGTCCACCGCTCCGGCGGCATCGCCATCAGGTCTTGCGGCGAGAAGGCGAAGCCGGTTGGCACCTCGATCCGCTCGCCGCGGCCGAGGGTGAAGCGGCCGCCATGGCGCACCGACCAGTAGAGCCAGTTGGCGGCATTGATGCCGCCGAGCCAATAGAGCATCACGTTGGTGATCAGCCGGTCCGGGTCGAAGGGCGGCGGCGTGTCCGCGCCGCCGCCGGACCAGCCGTGGAACTTCTCGATGATCCAGGCGGCAAGGCCGAGCGGCGAATCGGTCAGGCCATAGGCCAGGCTCTGCGGCTTGCTGCCCTGGATCTCCTGATAGGCGCCCTCGGCCTTGAGCCGCCGGCTCATGGCGGCGACCCATTCCGTCTCGCTTTCGTCGAGCGGCTCGGCGCCCTCGCCGGTATAGGGGCGGGCGCCGGGCATGGTGAGATGGATCGCGGCGAGCGATTGCGGCCGGTCGAAGGCGAGCCAGGAGGTGACCACCGAGCCCCAGTCGCCGGCCTGGGCGGCGAAGCGCTCGAAGCCCAACACCTGCGTCATCAGCTCGTGCCAGAG
>DATKQA010000355.1:0-3721 GCA_035523835.1 Candidatus Sulfotelmatobacter sp. | reverse complement strand
CGGCATCGGCGCGGAAGCGCCCGACGATCTGCAATCCGATCGGCAGGCCCTCGGCGTCGGCGCCGCACGGCACGGTGATCGCGGGATGGCCGGTCAGGTTGAACGGCATGGTCCAGGGAAACCAGTTGCTGCGCAGATCGGCATAGGCGACGCCGTCGATCTCGATCGGATCGAACAACTCCTGCTCGATCGGCAGCGCGGTGCGCGAGAGCGTCGGCATGACCAGGAAGTCGGCGTCGCGGAGCAGCGCCTGCACATGGCGGAAGAGTGCCGCCCGGGCGAACATCGCCTGCTGGTAGTCGACACCGCCGACGTGCTCGGCCTGCGCCAATTGCCGGAGCAGCGACGGGCTCATCTTGTTGCCGTCGCGCGCCGCCATGTCGGCGAAGCGCGCCCGCCAGGTGGTGTGGTTGATGACGCGCCAGAGCGGCTCGATGTCGAAGCGCGTGCCCGGCATCTCGGCGAGCTCCGCGCCGAGGGCCGCGAGGCGGGCGAGGGCACCCTCGAAGGCGGCGGCGACATCGCGTGCGATCGGCTTGCCGGGCGGCGCGGCGCAGAAGAGCAGCCTGCGGCCGCGCAGATCGCCCCGCGGCCTCGCCTCGGCCACATAATCCGGCACCGCCAGGCCGAGCGACCAGGGATCGCTTTCGTCCGGGCCGGCCATCGCCTGCAGCATCAGCGCCGCGTCCGCCACCGTCCGCGCCATCGGCGTGACGTAGGTATAGACGCCGAAGGCGTCCTGCACCTCGGCATGCGGCACCACCCCGATGCTCTGCTTCAGGCCGACGACGCCGTTGCAGGCGGCGGGAATACGGGTCGACCCGCCGCCGTCGGTGGCGATGCCGAGCGGGCCGAGGCCGGCGGCCAGCGCCACGGCGGCGCCGCCGCTGGAACCGCCGCTGGTGCGCGCCGCGCTCCAGGCATTGCGGGTGCGGCCGAACAGCGGCGCGTCGGTCAGGCTCTTGGTGCCGAATTCCGGCGTCGTCGTCTTGCCGAACAGGATGGCGCCCTGCCGCTTGAGCCGCGCCAGCGATACCGCGTCCTGGTCGGGCACGTTGTGCTCGAACAGCAGCGAGCCGAAGGTGGTGCGTACGCCCTTGCTGTTGACCAGATCCTTGGCCGCGAGCGGCACGCCGTGCAGCGGGCCGAGCGGCTCGCCGCGCATCACCTTCGCCTCCGCCGCGCGGGCATCGTCGAGCGCGGTCTCGGCGCAGACGGTGATGAAGCAGTTGAGCGCCGGCTGCAGCGCTTCGACGCGTGACAGCACGGCCTGCATGACCTCGACCGGCGAAACCTCGCGCCGCCCGATCCGCTCGCGGAGCGCGCTTGCCGGCATGAAGCAGAGTTCGTCGTGCACGGCCGCCATCCTCCCGCTCTCAGAGCGCCGCGGCGAGCACGGCGAACAGGCGATCGATGTCGGCGTCGTTGTTGTAGAGATGCGGCGTCACGCGGAGCGCGTCGCCGCGGACGCTGACATGCACCTTGGCGGCGGCGAGCCGCTCGGGCAGGCCGGCCGGCATGCCGCGCGGGAAGCGCAGGCCGACGAAATGCGGCGCGCGCAGTTCTGCCGCCGTGCTCTTGAGGCCGAGGCCTGCTGCGCGCACGGCGATGTCGGCGGTCATGCCGCCGAGCGTCGCCGCGATGGCCGGCACCGTCCAGGCGTCGATCTGCTCGAGCGCGGCGATCGCCATCGGCATGAGCGCGAAGTTGGAGCGTTCGCCGACATCGAAGCGGCGTGCGCCGGGCTGGAAGCCGTCGCGGTAGTTCACCAGGCCGGCGAAATCCTCCGAGCCGGCGCGGGCGATCCAGTTGTGCTCGATCGGCCGGCCCTGCTGGCGGCGCGGCGCGACATAGAGAAAGCCGAGGCTGTAGGGACCCAGGAGCCACTTGTAGGTGGCGGCGACGAGGAAATCCGGATCGACGGCCTTGATGTCGAAGGGCAGCGCGCCGAGCGACTGGGTCACGTCGAGCGCCAGCGCCGCACCGACGGCGCGCAGCTTCCGGCCGACCGCGACCAGATCGACCAGGCTGCCGTCGGTCCAGTGGCAATGGGGCAGGGCGGCGATCGCGGTGCGCTCGTCGATGGCCGCCAGGATGGCGCCGGTCCAGTTGCCGTCGGCGGGACGCGCGACCGTGCTCACCGTGGCGCCGCGCTCGGCCGCCAGCTCGCGCCAGGGATAGACGTTGGAGGGGAACTGCTCGGCCAGGGCCAGGATGCTGCCGCCGGGCTTCGCGCCGAGATTGGCCGCGGCCACCGCCGTGCCATAGCTCGCCGCCGGCACGATGGCGATATCGTCGGCGTCGGCGCCGATCAGCCCGGCGAACAGGCTGCGCGCCCGTTCGGTCTCGCTGAAGAAATCGTCCGACTTGAGCATCCAGGGCGCCGCCTTGCGGGCCACGCCGCGCTCGCCGGCGGCGCGCACAGTGCGCATCAGCGGCGAGAGATAGGCGCAGTTGAAATAGGCGATGTCGTCGGGGATTTCGAACAGAGCCCGCTGGCAGGGCAGACGTGCGGGCGGGCCGGAGCCGCTCGGTGCGGCGCGCAGGGTCATGGCGTCACCATAGCAACGCGGCGACAGCGGCTCAAGCGATGGCGGCATCACACGAACATGTGCGCGTGGCCGCCCTTCTGATAGACGGAGACGGCGCCCTGCCGCGCTTCCTTCTGCATGGATTCGAAGGCTATGAAGCGGCCGGGTTCGGCGAGCGCGGCGCCGATGGAAAGACCGATGCGGGTGCGGGCGCCGGCCTTGCCGCGCAACGGATCGACCATGCGGTGGCAAGCGTCGATGACGCTCTTGGCGTGCGGGCGGCCGCCCTGCGGCAGCCAGAGCGAAAATTCGTCCTGTGCCACCTGCACCACCAGTCCGTCCTCGGCGGCGCGGCGCAGGATCAGGCCGAGCATGGTGACCAGTTCCTCGGCCCGCGCCCGGCCCGCCGTGGCGGAAAGTGCTTCGATATTGTCCAGGTGCACGCTGAGCAGGCATGGCTCGCTGCCGGCGCGGATCGGCGCCGCCAGGGCCGCGGCGACGGTGCTGGTCAATACCGCGAGTTCGCTGGCGCTGGCGCCGGCCCAGGCGGAAATCGACGCGGTCGTCCGCTGCACGTCGGCGAGGGCGGCCGCCTGCATGGCGGCGACGTTCTGGGCGAATTCCTGCTCGGCGGCGCTCCAGGGGTCCTCCGCGTCTTCGCGCCAGCAGACGAAGGCGCCGATCAGGCCGGTTTCCTGCCGGCTCGCCGCGGCCAGAATCTGCCGGTGATATTTGCGGCCCTCGACATGCAGCCGGCCGTCGGTCAGCCGTTCGAGGAACGGCCGCGCGCAGAGATCGATGGCGTGCTCGGCGACGGGGCCGTGCCAGGCGATGCGGCGGAATTCCGCGCTGCGCGGTTGCAGGACATAGGCGGCGGTCCCCGCCGTATTGAGGATTTCGGCGACGCGGGCGCAGGACTGCTGCAGCGACTGCTGCGCCTGGCGCACGTCGGTGAAGAGGTCGCGGAGATCGGTGAGCGCCAGGTCGAAGTTGGCGTCCCGCTCGACGGCGAAGCGGCGCTCGTCCTCCGCCGAGACGAAATTCAGCACGCCGCGCGCGCCGATCCGCTCGCCGGAGGCGGCCAGGATCGGCTTGGCCCGCGCCGTCATCTCCACCAGCTTGCCGTCGCCGGCGATGCCCTTCAGCAGCACGCCGCGCACCGGCTCGCGCGCGGCGAAGATCAGCGCCAC
>DATKQA010000354.1:0-2733 GCA_035523835.1 Candidatus Sulfotelmatobacter sp. | reverse complement strand
CCCTTCAAGCCTGAATACACGGCCATCTCGGCGTAGCGCGGCATCACAATCGCGCGATGGCGAAGGTGCACTGACGCGCTATAGGTAGATATCGGACGTGACAAGCGCCAGCGAACCGGGCCAGTCTAGCGTGGTCACTTTTCAGCAGGATGAATCATGCCAAGGAATCCAATCGCCGCACTGCTCGCCCTGCTCGCCGCTTCGGTGCTTTGCATGCCGGCCGCGCACGCCGGCGTCGTCCTCACTATCGCGAACGGAGGCGATGCTGCCGGGCAGCAAGAGCAGACGAAAGTCTATCTGGAACCCGGGCAGGTGAAGATTCAGACTGCTGGCGGCGGCATCATCTACCACGACGGCGCCAAGAACTTCACCACCTATTCCGACAGCGCCAAGACCTATACCGAAACCTCGCCGGAGCAGATCAAGGCCGTGCAGGCCCAGGCGCTGGCGCGGCTGCAGCAGCAGATGGCCAAGATGCCGGAGGCGCAGCGCGCGCAGATGCAGGCGGCGCTCGACAAGTACGGCATGGCAGGAAGCGCCGCCAAGCCGCCGGCGATCAGCTACCAGAAAACCGCCGCGGGACAGACCGTCGGCACCTGGCATTGCGACCAGTACGATGAGCTGGCCGACAACAAGAAGGTCGCCGAGATCTGCATCGCCCGCCTCGCCGATCTCGGCCTCGAGGAGCAGGACCTCGCCGCCTTCAGGGGCCTGTCGAAGGCCATGGCCAATCTCGGGCCGCGCATGGTGCAGGAACGCACCGCCCGGCTCGACTTCGACACCATGAAGGCGCAGATCGGCTTCGCCGGCTTGCCGGTGCGCACGGTCGAGATCAGCGACGGCCAGCCGCGCCACGAGACGGTGGTGAAGAGCGTCGAGCGCGTGGCTCTGCCGGCCGCGACCTTCCAGGTGCCGCAAGGCTACAGCCAGCGCGACCTGGTACTGCACCAGCCGGGCGGCCGGCGCGGCGGCGGCTCGTCCGACTAGGCCTTCGCGCGGCGGCCGGTGTCCAGGTTCGGCAGCAAGCCGGTGAGCAGGCCGAGGAGCGGCAGGAAGGCGCAGACCTGATAGACGAAGGTGATGCTGGTCCGGTCGGCGACGGCGCCGAGCACGGCGGCGCCGATGCCGCCCATGCCGAAGGCGAAGCCGAAGAACAGGCCGGAGACCATGCCGACCTTGCCCGGCACGAGCTCCTGGGCATAGACGACGATGGCCGAGAAGGCCGAGGCCAGCACCAGGCCGATCGGCACCGAGAGCACGCCGGTCCAGAACAGGTTGGCGTGCGGCAATGCCAGGGTGAAGGGCAGGACGCCGAGGATAGAAACCCAGATCACGTATTTCCGTCCGATCCGATCGCCGATCGGGCCGCCGATGATGGTGCCCACGGCCACCGCGGCGAGGAAGACAAAGAGGTGCACCTGGGCGGAGCCGACCGACACCCCGAAGTGGCTGATCAGGTAAAAGGTGTAGTAGCTGGTGAGGCTGGAGAGATAGAAATATTTCGAGAAGATCAGCACCAGCAGGATGGTGATGGCGCCGGCCACCCGGCCCCGCGACAGCACCGGCGCGCCCTCGGCTCCACGCGCCCGCGCCTTGCCGCGCACCATGCCGGTGTTCTTGTACCAGGCGCCGACGCGTGCCAGCACCAGCATGGCCAATAGCGCCGCGACGGAGAACCAGCCGGCGCTGCCCTGCCCGCGCGGCAGGACGATGGCGGCGGCCAAGAGCGGCCCGATCGCCGAACCGGCATTGCCGCCGACCTGAAACAGCGATTGCGCCAGGCCGTGCCGGCCGCCGGAAGCCAGGCGGGCGATGCGCGAGGATTCCGGATGGAACACCGACGACCCCATGCCGATCAGCGCCGCCGCCGCCAGCAGCACCGGGTAGCTCGCGGCGGTACCGAGCAGCAGCATGCCGAAGAACGTGAAGCCCATGCCGAGCGCGAGGGAATAGGGCATCGGGCGCCGGTCGGTATAGAGGCCGACGAGGGGCTGCAGCAGCGACGCCGTGAGCTGCGTGGTAAGCGTGATCAGGCCGACCTGGGTGAAGCTCAGCGCAAAGGCCGCCTTCAGCATCGGATAGATCGCCGGCACCAGCGATTGCAACATGTCATTCAACATGTGGCAGAAGCTCAGGCCCGCGAGCACGACGAAGGTGGTACTTTCCGCAGCGCTGCTGCGCTTGGCCAGGGCCAGGGTCTCGTTCACGCGCTTCTCCTTGTCGCCGTCGACATGCCGCCGACCGGCGCGGCGATCATAGCGGCCGCCTTCCGGCGGCTCCATCCCCGCTTGCGCATGGCTGCCCCAAGTCCACGGAAGGCGCCGCTAACGTTCTCTTAGGCAACGCGCGCCAGTCCGGCTCAGCGGGCGGCTGCCGGATTTGCCTCGGTGCGCTCCTTCCACCAGCCGCCGCCCATGGCGAGCAGCAATTGCACGGTATCCTGATAGCGCTGTGCGTCGGCCCGCACATAGCCGAGCCGCGCCTGCTGGAATTGCCGCTCCGCATCCAGCACGTTGAGGATGCCGGTATTGCCGCCGCTGTAGCTCTTGCGCTGCAACTGCAGTGAGTTCGAGGCGGTTTCGAGCGCGTGCCGCTCGGCGCTGACCAGTTCGGCATCGTGCGACAGGGCGAGCAGCAGGTCGGCCACCTGTCCCAGCGACGCCAGCACGGTCTGCTGATACTCCGCCGCCGCCGCCTTGAAGGCATCGAGCGCCGCCCGCCGGTCGGCCTCGC